>CAZBOB010000115.1:0-11901 GCA_964492995.1 uncultured Desulfobacteraceae bacterium
TGGAAGTGGCTGCTTGATTTTAATCCTTACACCGAGGTGCAAACTCTGGGGAATGCGCAAATCCGAAATTTTCTTTCGCCAAACAACAATAAAAAAAAGAAAACCTTGACTCGGGTTTAAATTTTGCTTACCATAATGTAAGAATTTTCTGTTTTGACAAGGAATTATTGAGAGGGGAAATTAATGCCGACTTCCACACTTACCAGTAAAGGCCAGACCGTCATTCCCAAGGCCGTCAGGAATCATTTGGGCCTGCAACCCGGCGATAAACTCGACTTTGTCGTTCAAGACAACGGAGATGTTTTGATTCGACCCGCGGTACACGATGTTAAGCGCTTAAAAGGAATGTTATTCCGTCCCGAGAGAAAGCCGGTGACTATAGAAGAAATGAAACTCGCCATAAAGCAGCGCAAAGGCAAGATCTGATGAAGGGTTTGGATACCAATGTTCTGGTTCGATATCTGACTCAGGACCATCAGAAACAAGCCCGATTGGCCGCAAAAGAAATTGAAGAGGCTGCAGCAAAAGGTGAAAAGCTGGTGATACAGCCAATCGTGTTGTGTGAGCTGGTTTGGGTTCTTGAAAGCGCATATGATTTTGGAAAGCCTCAGATTGTTGCTGTTCTAGACAGCATCATGATAACGGCCCAGTTTGAGATTGTAGACAAGGATACGGTATGGCAGGCGTTGAATGATTATCATAAAGAAAAAGGCGATTTTTCAGATTATTATATTGGCCGTTCAAATGAGAAGGCCGGAGCAAATGTCACGTTGACATTCGATAAATCCTTAAAAGATAACAAAAGATTCATTCTTATCGGCTCTTAGCCTAAAATAAGACTCAAACGGCTTTTCTTAAGATTTCGATTAACTCTTCATCGGTTAATTCAACAGGATTTCCTTTCATACTGCTCGCTCTTTTGGCCCCGGCGATCATTTCAGGAAAGTGAGCTTCCGTGATTCCGAATTCGAAAAGCGGCGCTACATCCAGTGCGTTGCACAGATCGTGAATCCAGTCAATTCCATCTGTTGCCCCGGCATTTGGTTTGCCGGTCAAAAGGCGGGCGACTTCATCATAGCGTGATAGGAACTCAAGGGAGCCTCTATGCTCTAGCGCTTTGACATTTACTTCCATGACATGAGGAAGCAGGCAGGCGCAGATTACGCCATGCGGTATTGAGAACATGGCACCCATCGTGCCTGCAAATCCGTGAACCGCTCCCAGTTTAGAGTTGGCAAGCGCCAGCCCTCCGAATAGACTGGCAATGGCCATGTCTTCGCGGGCCGCCCTATCGCTTCCGTTTTGAAATGCTCGGCGCAGAGAACGGGCGACTCGCTTTAGGCCTTCCCGGCACAAGGCATCCGTTAATGGATTGGATTTCAAGGAAACAAAAGGCTCCAGAATTTGGGTTAGGGCATCCAGTCCGGTGCCGGCGGTCAAAGATGGCGGCATGGAATACGTGAGTTCAGGATCGATGACGGCAAGATCCGGCAACATCGTGGGGCTGCGAAGACTCACCTTAACCCTGTGTTCTGTTGATGCCAACACCGAATTGCGAGTGACTTCGGCACCGGTTCCGGCGGTTGTCGGTATCGCGATGCAGGCGGCCGAAGCATGTGTCAGCGGTTGTCCCTGACCGATCACCTCCAAATAGTCCATAATATCGCCGGTGTTGGTTAACAGGGCGGCAATGGCCTTGGCGGCATCAATGACACTGCCACCGCCCATGCCGATGACAACATCGCAGGCTTTTTTACGGGCAAGTTGAATTCCTTCAAGGGTCATTTCTATGGTGGGTTCACCGGGAACACCAAAAGTAAGGGGTTGCATGCCGGTGGTTTTAAGTAAATCCAGCAATGGTGCAGCGCGTTCAGTATTTTTGCCGGTGACGACCAGCGGCCGGCCTCCCATTTGGGTCGCCAGCGCCGGAACCTCTTTCAAAGTTCCCCGGCCAAAAATGATGCGAGAGGTTGTGGCAAATTCAAATCGAATCATTAATGCCATCCTTTCTCGTCCGGGAATAGATTGGTGAGTTTAATACTGGTGCGCGATTCGGCCATCATGTCTTCCACCGTATCCCGCCACTTTTGGTAATGCGCGGTTTCTTTGTGTCTGGCCGGATCTTCGGGTGTTCGGTAGACTTCAACAAGAATGAACCGCGTGGGATCATCCAGTTGCTGAACAACATCAAATCGCGCGATGCCAGGCTCCAAAACACTGTTGCGAGCATTTTCCAGGGTTGCCTGCTTAAAATCTTCAATACGGTCAGGCTCTATATGGACAAAGACGTGGACGATAAACATGGCATCCTCCATAAAGTCGATAAGCACCCCTAAAAGGGTCTTTAAAAAAATTATTTACCGCAGAGCCGCAAAGATCGCAGAGTTTTTGGTTTTTTATTTTGCTTTTCGCTGAGACGCCGAAAAGCAAAACGACTCAACCCTTCGGGAAATAAAATATCCGTATTGGCATATAGCAGCCAAAAAATTGATGGCTTTTGTCATTTCCGCAGCGTAAACTGCTTAGTACTTTTCCATTGCCGTCCTCTCAACGGTAATGGAAAAATTATTATTTTCTGCGTCCTCTGTGACTCAAGCGAAGCGGGCGGTGAATATAAAATCACATACCTGCATAGCAAAACTGGGACCTTCAACTTAGCTGAAGTTTTAATGGATTAAATAATAAGAATTTATTCATTAATTTTCATGCAAGGTAATAATCTGGTAGTTAATAGGATCTTGTCAAGAAAAAACGGTCTGGTGTATCATTTTATCAACAAGCAGCGACGCGATTTGGAACCGATCCTGGGCCAAGAACTCGTGGAATGGGCCGGAGCCTTTCTAAGGATTCGACACGACATTTTTAAATCCTAATTGATCGAAAGTCGAGGATGCCCCAGATTTGAGGCATCAAAGGCGAAGCCGTAGTCGTCTACTGCGAGCCCTTGATAACGAAGAAGATGGGGTATCATCGGCTTTCCCAACGGGTAAACAAAATGGGATTTTTTAATAAATTTATATCTCATTTATAAAAGAGTTATGAAAATGCATCCGAATCTACTTAACTACATAATAAATCAAACAAATTAAATATTTTTCCTATTTTGTTTACGATCATTTAGGATCAAGCTCTGTTTGATCCGAGCACTATTACCTGTATTCCAGTGGATAGTACCCGTCACCGCCTCCTTTCCGGCCACTGGTGCAGTCTTTGCGGAGTATGCTGTCAGGTCGGGGGCATACCGCCGGATCCGCCAACAGGTGTTGTTTATCCGGATCACTGGTTTGGCTTCCTTTCCGGTGAAACACCTGAAAATCAACAACTCTGCCCATTTCTGTTTCAGTACTTTGGTGAACCGCGCTTTTTTTGTGCCATCCATAATATCAAACCGGTATTCTGCCGTGTTTTTGACCGGGAAGACTGCCGCCAACGCCTCGAAGGCCGGGGCTTTCACAGTAATCCCTATCATTGCAAAAGCTCAGGATGCCGTAAGTCCAAGACGTCCAAGGGTGACGCTGTAGTAAACTACCGCGAACCCTTGGCAACGAAGGAATTACGGTATCATGGGTTTTCCCGAAGGTTTAAAAATATGCCTTCATGAAACGTTTTTTCCTGAAATTCACGCTGGGTTTATTCCGAAAGCTTCTGTGTGATCTGGTGCCAAAACTTGAGCAATTACCTTAATATAATATATTTTTGGCATATTTTTTATGCAAAGATAGGGTAATGCAAGGCTTTAACGCAGATTCCTCACAAACTTGATTCGTCCATTTGCAGGTCGAAGATCCCGAGCATTGCGGTTGGGTGAAACGAAATCCCTCTTTGGATGGATGTATCATAAATCCTAATTCCCTCGACTCATCAATGTTCAAGGTTTGCCCAGTTCACTGCACCTTCTGCATGACGTCCCCATGACCCCCTGTATGGATACGGTATACATTGAAGTTGAATTCATCCGGCAATTTTCCAAATGTATGGATTTTTATCCGGACAATATTCCAGCATCATGGATAATTGTCTTGACAATATTTCGTAAATAAGGAAAATAGTAAGTATGAAAAGATTGATTGGCAATTACATCTTTGATCCCGAAATGACCCAGGGGAAGATGATTTTCCTTACCGGCCCTCGACAGGTTGGGAAAACCACATTCGCCCAGAATTGGTTAAAATCGCAGGGATCGGAAGAGGGTTATTTCAATTGGGATGATCCTTCGGTAATGGTGGCATACAAAAGAAATCCTCTCCATTTCCAAAATATTATTGATGAAAGGTTTCATGATAAACCTGTTCTGCTTGTATTTGACGAAATCCACAAACATAAAGAATGGAGAGATATTTTGAAGGGGCTTTTCGACACCAATCGAGATCGGATAAAACTTATAGCTACAGGATCCGCGCGTCTTGGAATTGCAAGAAAATCCGGAGATTCTCTTTTGGGTCGTTATTTTTCATACCAGATGTTTCCGCTCGGGCTTCCTGAAGTTGTGGGGGATTTTTCTCATGTTCTTGATGACGGAGATAGTTTTGCCGACGGTAATACGCTGATTGGACGCGCAAGAAAAGCAACATCGAAAAACACGGCCGAGGGGCTTGAATTACTTCTGAAATTTGGGGGGTTCCCCGAACCGTTTCTGAAAGGATCTGAAAGATTTCACAGAAGATGGCAAATGGAATATAAAATGCTCCTCACCAAAGAAGATGTCAGGGATCTCTCTCGGATTTCAGATATTAAGGGCCTCGAGACCCTTGTGGAGATTCTGCCGACAAAAGTAGGATCCAACTTGAGTATTCCGTCGATAAGCGAGGATTTAAGTCGAAAATATGACACAATAAGGAACTGGATCGACATACTAGGGAGCCTCTATCTGATTTTTATGCTTCGCCCGTGGCACAAAAACATTGCCAAAGCCATTAAGAAAGAAAAGAAACTCTACTTTTTTGACTGGTCGCTCCTTTATGATCAAGGAAGCAGGTTTGAAAACCTTATCGCCATGGCGCTTTTGAGAATGGCCGCAAGGTTTACTGAAAAAGGTATGGGCAGTTATGAAATCCGATACATTCGGGACAGGGAAAAGCGGGAAGTTGATTTTACCTTGGTGAAGGACAACGAACCTGTTGCTCTTTTTGAGGCCAAAGAAAGTGAAACCGGCATTGATAAGTCGGGAATGTTTTACAGTAAGAAAATGGGAATTCCCTTGTTTCAGATCGTTCACAAAGCCGAAAAGGTTGAAGCATTTCCAGGAAAATGCTTTATCATTCCTGCTTCAAACTTCCTTATGCTTACAGGATAACCGTCCTGGGTTTCGGTACTTCATTTTTAAAACTAATAAAGTCAGTTTTTGTTTTTCGCAAAAATTGTACACGTCCAGCATGAAAGTCCCCAAGGATTTTTTGTTTATGCTCAATTGGGGTACAAAAGGATCCCCGTATGATCTATAATCAGCATCATATCACGGAATTGTTCAAACAGTATGCGGGTTTACAGCAAAATCTGTTGCGCAGACCGGATATCGAACAACAACATGCCGCAAACCGGTTTTTTAAGCGGTTGCTGGATCGTTTTCATCGCGAAACAGATGTCTCCATTTTGTTGCGGGCATTACCGGACCCCTTCTTTCCCTTAGGCATGCTGGAACAAACCATATTTGCCGATGTGGTGGGCATGCGGTTTTTTATCAACAAGCGGCGACCCGACCTGGAACCGATCCTGGGCCAAGAACTCGTGGAATGGGCCGGAGCCTTTCTAAGGATTCGACACGACATTCAAACTCTGTTTGATCCGAACACCATTACCTGCATACCATTGGACGGTACCCGTCACCGCCTCCTTTCCGGCCACTGGTGCAGTCTTTGCGGAGTATGCTGTCAGGTCGGGGGCATACCGCCGGATCCGCCAACAGGTGTTGTTTATCCGGATCACTGGTTTGGCTTCCTTTCCGGTGAAACACTTGAAAATCAACAACTCTGCCCATTTCTGTTTCAATACTTTGGTGAACCGCGCTTTTTTTTGTGCCATCCATAATATCAAACCGGTAGCCTGCCGTGTTTTTGACCGGGAAAACTGTCGCCGACGTCTCGAAGGCCGGGGCCTTCACGGTAATACATTGTTTTAAATCGGAATTCTCACAAGCTTGATTTGTCCATTTGCAGGCCAAAGATCCAGTGCATCTGGGTTGACCCATCGTTGCATAAACAACACATCAGATTATACGTTAAACGACTTAGACAAAGGCTTTGCATTGATTGGAGCAACCATCATAAGATCTAATCGTTGGTGGCATCCAATGAAAACACCTTTTTTGCTGTGTTGTTTACCTTTCAGGAAAGCCGATGACACCGCATCTCCTGCGTTATCAAGACCTTGCGGTAGACGACTACAGCTGCGGCCTTGATGCCTTGGACCTGCGGTATCCTCGGCTTTTGCAACGTTAGGGTTGAGTGAAACGAAATACCTATTTTCTCGACTCATCAATGTTCAAGGTTTGCCCAGTTCACTGCACGTTCAGTACGAACGCCTCGTAAGACCAACTTCTATAAAAACATACAAACTCTGGGACTACGAGAAACGGCGAGATAACAGGTGGTCGCTCAAATAATTTTCTTGCTGTCTAATGTCCTTTTAGTAGAATGAAGCAGATCAAGCGGAATGGGTTTTATCTTTTTCCATTCTTTGGATAGGCTTTCGGCATTCCATAAGTCATAATTTTTTTGTAAATTCAGCCACAAGTCAGGTGTGGTATCAAAGGCGCGGGATAGCCTTAAAGCCATATCCGGAGTTATAGAGCCTCTTTCATTAATAATTTTTGATAAAGTTTTTCTCGAAACACCCAGAAGTTGCGCCATATCTTTTATGGTTATAGATAGGGGTTCCAAATAATCTTGTTTGATGATTTTTCCAGGATGCGTAGGTTGCCTTTTTATTTTTCTCATTATGTCACCTATTAATGATAATCGTTATAATCAACTATATATGCATCACCATCAATAAACTCAAAAAATACCCTCCAATTTCCCGATACTCTGACTGAATATTGCCCTTTTTTATCTCCGGTTAATTGGTGAAGAAATGAACCGGGATAATTCATATCTTTAATATCACTTGCAGCATTAAGTCTGTCAAGAATGCGTTCAAGCCTGTTCGCATGCTCGGGCCTAATGCCTCTTTTGCTACCTGTATAAAAAAAGTCTTCCAAACCTTTATGTTTGAATGATTTTATCACAGATCAAACGTAACTCAAAGGGTTACGCATGTCAATATTTTTTTGCAGAGGGTCCTCAGGGGTAGCGCATTGTAATTGTTTTAAATCTATGTCTCTCGAGAAAAGTTTGTACAGATTTTAGGTCCAAGGCAACCCTTGTTTCGGGCTGGGATTCTACCACGTTTGCAGGAAACCTTGCGATTTGAATTTTGACCGATCTGGGTTTCGGTAGTTCATTTTTCAAACTAATAAAGTTAGTTTTTGTATTTCGCTAAAAATTTATGCATTTTCAGAACGAACGTCTCCAAGGATGCATCACCATCAATAAACTCAAAAAATACCCTCCAATTTCCCAATACGCTGACAATAAAATTATGTAACGCTTAAGGCTCATCTATCCTTGATCTGCGCTGCATATCTCTTTTCAGGCAATGCTTTTGCAACAGCCAAACATCACTCTACTCCAAAATAGCCTTGACTATTTTGGAGTTTTAGTTAATATGGCCATATGCGTTATATTACTCCATATATTCTTGAAGATCTAAATAAAAAAATGGTCTTTGTGGGCGGGCCCCGTCAAGTCGGGAAAACCACGCTTGCCAGGGCCGTTCTTTCAGAAAACTTTCCGGCAGGACGTTACTTAAACTGGGATTATGACGAGGACCGACAGGATATCCTGCAAAAAAGATGGAGCACTGAGAACACCCTGCTTGTGTTTGATGAGCTGCATAAATTTCCTCGCTGGAAAGGCTGGATTAAGGGAATTTACGACGTATCTCACGAAAAGCACTCTTTTTTGATAACCGGTTCCGCCCGCCTTGACGTTTACCGGCGAGGGGGTGATTCTTTAATGGGGCGATATCATTACTGGCGATTGCATCCCTTTACTCTTGATGAAATTCCCAATGGAATTTCTCCGGAGGATGCCTTTAAGAGGCTTTTGACCGTTGGGGGTTTTCCGGAGCCGTTTTTAGATGGGAATGAACGTAATGCCCGGAGGTGGCGGCGTGAACGGTTTGACAGGGTTCTTCGTGAAGATGTGCGTGATCTGGAACAGATACGGAATATTCAGTTGCTCGGTATGTTTCTGGATATGCTTCGATATCGCGTGGGCGGGCTGATTACAATATCCAATATGGCTTCCGATCTGCAGGTTTCTCCAAAAACCGCAAAGTCCTGGCTTGAGGTTCTGGAAAGAATGTATCTTGTATTCAGTGTTCGTCCCTATACAAAATCATTGCCAAGAGCCGTGTTAAAGCCGCCCAAAGTATATTTTTTTGATAATGGCGATGTATTGGGAGATGAGGGAGCACGATTTGAAAATCTGGTTGCCGCATCGCTTCTTAAACGGCTTCACTTTCTTGAAGATCGTGACGGGTATCGTTATGAGTTGCGCTACATTCGGGACAAGGAAGGGCGGGAGGTGGATTTTGCCATTATAAAGGAGGGACGCCTGATAGAGTTGATTGAAGCAAAATATTCTGATGAAAATATTTCCAAGCATCTACTCTATTATGCCAAGCGCCTTAAACCGAAAAAAGCCACTCAAATCGTAGCCAAAATAAAAAGGCCCTACGATAAAGGAAGAATCAAGGTTGTTGACCCCATTACCTATTTTCAGAAGCAGATATGATCAATCACCCCAAAGGCATTAAAATGCGTATTCCGGTGATGGCGAACAGTCATTCCGGAGGAATCGGTGACTATAGAAGAAATGAAACTCGCCATAAAGCAGCGCAAAGGCAAGATCTGATGAAGGGTTTGGATACCCATGTTCTGGTTCGATATCTGACTCAGGACCATTAGAAAAAGAAAGAGGTCAAGTCTACTTTTGACCCTTATTAATATTGTTCAGCTTTTTACATGTATGTTTTTAGTTTTTTAGTTATATTTTTAAGCCTCGAAACTTTCTGGTGATAAGACAAAATTAAGGTTATATTCTTATCTTTTGCCATTAAGGGTCAAAAGTAGACTTGACCCCATTTCCATGGATAAATATCCATTTTGCGGACACAGCGCAATTATGGGGCGAAAGAGCAGGAAGTGGCAGAATATAGCCGGGATTTTGGATCTTTTTTCGGATACCGTGTTCCCGGCACGAAAATATTATCGCAGCTTCGTGAAAAAGGGGATCGATCAGGGCCATAGAGAAGATTTGATCGGTGGGGGCCTGATACGAAGTAGTGGTGGCTGGTCCAGCGTAAAAGCGATGCGCAAGGCTAAAATTTATGAAAAGAGTGACGAACGAATATTAGGTGACGGTGAATTTGTTGAAAATGTTTTGTCGACTTGCCAGGAGCAACTGGAGAGAAAATACACCCTGATAAACTCAGGCGTTACCACTGATGAGATCGCCGTAATCGCCGCTAAGTTGTTGAATACTGAACCAGAGCTGATATTTAAACCAGGGAAGGAACGAGATAGGGTTCGGGCAAGAAGTCTATTTTGTTACTGGTCAGCAAAAGAACTGGGAGTCCCCATGACGGATCTTTCAAGGTTGCTGAAGATTTCACTTTCGGCCATCAGTCTATCGGTTAAACGCGGTGAAAAAATCTGTTTATCCAACGATTACAGCATTACCGATTTGTTAAAACTGTAAAACTGTGGAGCGTCCCCAATACTGCAAAGACGGCACGGCGCTAAAGTTGACAAAAATACAAGTAACCCTCAAAATCACCATGGGTTTAAGGAAATATTGTCAAATTCAACAATGAAAACCCTTGACAACAAAACCTGATACCCATAAAATAATTGCGGGTTTTGAAGTTCGATGTCAAGGAAGTGTGCGATGAAGCTTGAGGATTTTTTTCATAGGCGACCGGTCTTTACCGTCGAGGAGCTTGCCGAGTTCCTGGCATCGGATGGATCGCGCAGCCCGAGAACGCAGGAGTCTCTTCTATCCTACCACAGGAAGGCCGGTCGGATCGTCCGGGTGCGTCGTGGCTTCTACGCCGTCGTTCCGAAAGGCGCAATACCCGAAACGTATCCGTTCGATCCTTTTCTCCTGGCTTCAAAGATGACAAAAGACGCCGTTCTTGCGCACCACACCGCCTTGGAAGTTCACGGCAAAGCCTACTCCGTACACGAGCACTTCACTTACCTGGCCGGGCGGCCCCTACGTCCTGTGACTTTTCGTTCTCATGTATTTCGAGGAGTGAAGTACCCGAAAGCTCTCCGTCTTAAAGGTGAAGAAAGCTTTGGAGTGGTGAACGTGGACCGAGTCGGCGTAGGAATTCGGGTAACAGGTTTGGAGCGGACGCTTGTTGATGTGCTGGACCGGCCCGACCTGACCGGAAGTTGGGAAGAAGTCTGGCGCTCGATGGAATCGGTCGAGTACTTTGACCTTGATAAAGTGATCGACTACGTTTTTCTGCTCGGAAATTCAACTACTGCCGCCAAGGTTGGTTTCTTCCTGGATCAACACCGGGAGCCCCTGATGGTTGAAGAAACCCACTTGAAACCGCTTCGCGACCTCCGGCCGCGCCGGCCGCATTACCTCGAACGTAGCAAGAGAGAGGCCGGCCGTCTCGTGGCGGACTGGAACCTCGTCGTCCCAGAAAAAGTTCTCCATCGGTCCTGGGGGGAGGTTCTATGAGAATCTCGGTCGAGAGACTGACTATCGAAGCAGAGACCACCGGTTTTCGACCGGATGTACTCGAGAAAGTCATTCATTTGCTTAATCTTCTCGACGCATTCCGAAGCCATCCTTTCCTGAAAGGGAAGCTGGTACTCAAAGGGGGAACCGCCTTGAATCTTTTTATTTTCAACGTTCCGAGGCTTTCCGTAGATATCGACTTAAATTACGTGGGAGCCGAAGACCGGGACGGCATGCTCGCGGATCGCCCTAAGATTGAGCAGGCTATCCAGGCAGTATTTTCGCGTGAGGGGTTTACGATCCGACGCATGCCGGAAGAACACGCCGGCGGTAAATGGTCTCTCCGTTACGAAAGCGCCACCGGTCAAGGCGGCAACCTCGAAGTGGACCTCAATTTCATGTTTCGCATCCCGTTATGGCCTGTGACTACTTTGAATTCACGCTCGGTAGGGTCCTACCGAGCTACAGGCATTCAGATACTTGATCTTCACGAACTTGCTGCGGGTAAGCTTGTGGCGCTTATGGCGCGTCGTCAGGCGAGGGATCTGTTTGACAGCGTTCAGCTTCTTCATCTGGGAGGTCTTGACCACGAACGGCTGCGAGTCGCTTTCGTTGTTTATGGCGCGATGAACCGGAGGGACTGGCGATCCGTCTCTGTTGGAGACGTGGATTTTGACGCCGGTGAACTGACGCGACAGCTTGTTCCAATGCTTCGAACCGGCGCGCTACGGGAGCATGGAACGCTAACCGAATACGAACGCATGCTTATCGAAAATTGCCGACAGGCATTGACTGCGGTGTTGCCTTTCACGGAAATGGAGATGGAGTTCCTCAATCTTTTGCTGGATAATGGTGAGATCGATCCTTCGCTGTTGACCAACGATATCGAACTTCAAGATCGCATCAGACGGCATCCTCTCCTCGAATGGAAAGCCATTAACGTTCGGCAGTATAGAAGTCGTTCCTAACTCCGTAAATGGCTCAACAAAGTATCGGTGTCGAGATTTGATACATTTCTTAATAAAAACCCCCTCCAGTTATTTGCCGGAGGGGGTTTTGGATCTTTTTTCGGATACCGTGTTCCTGGCACGAAAATATTATCGCA
>CAZBOB010000116.1:0-11761 GCA_964492995.1 uncultured Desulfobacteraceae bacterium
GAATAAAGTTGACGTCGGCTTTTATCAGTCCCTCAAGTACTGCGCTTAGGTCCGGACCGGTCATTTCTTTGCTGCTTGTAGGCATCTCTTAACTCCTGAATAGTTCGTGCCGCGTTGTCATTGGCCTGTAAGCGTTCCTCTGGAGACATCTTGAGAAACATTGCCACCAAACTCTTGTCAACACCCAGTGGGTTTTTCGCGGTCTTTTTTTTAGCCATACCCGAACCCTTCTTTGGTAATTGATTTGTATTTAAAAGCCGAACAATTCTGTATGTTGATTAAAAACAACATGGAAGATGTTTCACAAATAAATCTAAAATAATTTCGCATATTATTAATAGGTTGTCAATTATTTAAACCTCAAATGAACATTTCAAATTTTAAAAGGTGATCAACTATCTTTTATCTTTAATGAATTAATCGGAAAGATTGTGTGGATATCGAGAAATGTGATATGATCTGCTAACGGTTTTTAAAAAACATTCAAAAGAACAATATGACAAACACCACCCCTTTGAAAATCATCCTGACGAACAATCTCAGGCTTTCCAATATTCCCGCGGAAATTCGGGCCAAGCTCATGGATACGCTGACATTCCCCAACCCCAAGTGGCTGGAAAATGAGAGAATGGGCCGCTGGAACCGGGGCACCCCAAAACTGCTTAGATTCTATGATAAAACCCGGGGCGGCGGCCTGTGGATACCCAGGGGGTATATGCGTCAGTTGTTGTTGCTCTGCAGACGTCGGGGGATAACGGTTGAGATTGATGATCGGAGACGGGTGTTGCCGCCGGTGGATTTCAATTTTACCGGGCAATTAAAGCCGTTCCAGAACAAAGCGTTCACGGTCATGCGTTCAAGAGATTTCGGCACATTGAGCGCTCCCACCGGTAGCGGAAAAACAGTAATGGCACTTTATATTATTGCCCGTCGAAGGCAACCTGCTCTGATTGTGGTGCATACCAAAGATCTGGCTTATCAATGGGTCGAAAGGGCAGGGCAGTTTCTCGGAATTCCGGAGGAGAGCGTGGGTTTTATCGGCAGCGGGAAAAAGGTAGTGGGTGAAAAAATTACGGTGGCCCTGGTTCAATCACTGTATAAATGTGCTGAAGACGTGTCGCAAAATGTGGGTTTTCTGTTGGTCGATGAATGCCATCGATGTCCCAGCCGGACCTTTACTCAAGCGGTGACCGATTTTGATTCCAAATATATGCTCGGACTGTCGGCAACCCCATGGCGCCGTGACGGACTGTCAAAATTGATATTCTGGCACTTGGGAGATGTACATCACAAGATTGATCACACTCGTCTGATTAAAAGCGGTGATGTGCTGCCTGCCGAAATTATCATCCGGGAAACCGATTTTAAACCGTATTATGATCCGGTGAATGAATACAGCAAAATGATATCTGAACTCACGTCGGACGACAGCAGAAACCGTCTAATCGCATCGGATGTTGCACAGGAGGTATATAACAACACCGGGGGGATATGTCTGGTTCTTTCAGACAGAAAAAAACACTGTAAGAACCTGCAGGCGCTTTTGCAATACAGATATAAAATATCGTGCGAACTTTTGACCGGCGATCTTACCGGCAGTCAGCGGCGGGAGATTCTCGATCGCTTGAACCAGGGAGACGTCAACGTGTTGCTGGCTACAGGGCAGCTCATAGGGGAGGGGTTTGATCACAGGGATCTATCCCCTTTGTTTCTGACAACGCCCATAAAATTCAGCGGCAGGGTGCTTCAATACATTGGCAGGGTGCTCCGGCCCGCACCCGGAAAGAAACAAGCCAGGGTTTATGATTATGTAGACGTTAAAGTGGACGTTCTAAAAGCCGCCGCCAGGGCGCGGCAAAAGGTTTACTCTGGAGCCCATATTCCAGCGCTTCTCTGATTTTTTTAGCAAGTTCACTTCTAACCAACGGCTTCATGGCATATCCACGAATGCCTATGGTGCTTGCCTTGTGCTCGCTTATTTTTTCGGAAAAGCCGGTACAAATTATAACTGGAATGTCAGATCTTATTTCAATAAGTTTTTGGGTAAGTTGAACACCTGTCATATTCGGCATGGTCATATCAGTAATAACAAGATCGAACTTATCAGGAGCTGCTCGAAATGCTTCCAGTGCTTCAATGCTGCTGGTTCGTGCGGTGACATCATAACCGAGTCGTTCCAGCATCTGTTGTGTCATCCGAACAATCTGCTCTTCATCATCCACGATAAGGATTCGTTCTTTACCCCCCTCCACAGGTGATGTGATCCGGGTTTTCTTTGTTTCAGCCTGGGTTTGGATTACCGGCAGGTAAACATGAAATGCGGTTCCCTTGCCCGGCTCGCTGTATACTTTTATGTTGCCTCCATAGCTTTTGACGATGCCGTGCACCATGGCAAGGCCCAGCCCGGTGCCTTTGTCTTTTCCCTTGGTAGAAAAATAGGGTTCGAATATGCGATCCATTACATACTGATCAATGCCTGCGCCGGTATCTTCCACCGTCAAACAAACATATGATCCGGCAAGCATGGCCGGATCTTTAAAGTCATCTATATCAAGATTAATCTCTTTTAGGGTTAAATCCAGTTTGCCGCCTTCATGCTCCATGGCATGATAGGCATTGGTCAAAAGATTCACGGCGACCTGATGAATTTGTGTGGCATCGGCCATAACCAAACCGCATGTATTGCTGATATTCTGGTTGATTTCAATGGTACTCGGCAAGGAAGATCTGATGAGTTTCAATGCCTCTCGCACAACGAGCTGAATTTTTAATGGTTTCAGTTTCCGATGAGCCTGCCTGCTGAATGTGAGGATCTGTTTGACCAGATCTCCGGCACGATGTGCAGCGACAAGCAATTCCTGTAAATTGTCATGTAACTGGGTTCCTTTTTCAGTATCATCTAACGCCAATTCAGTATATCCAATTATGGAATAAAGGATGTTGTTGAAATCATGGGCAATGCCGCCGGCCAACGTGCCGATGGATTCCATCTTCTGGGCTTGCTGGAGTTGGGCTTGAAGCATTTTTTGTTCAGTGATGTTAAGAAAAATAGTTAGAATAAAAGATTCACCTGAAATCCGAATGACTCTGGCAAACATAAGTGTATTGAGAATGGAGCCATCCTTGGTCTTAAAATCCATCTCCAATCCATTGACTTCTCCGGATGTCTGTAACTCCTTTATAAATCTGGCCCTGTTATAATTAGAGTAAAATCCAACTTCCGTTGTTATCTTTCCAATGATCTCTTCCTGGGAGTATTGGGTCAGATCACAAAACATATTATTGATATCAGCCAGTTTACCTGTTTCTAATTCAGTAAGAGCAATGGCTTGAGGAGATAAATTAAAAAGGCTGCGGAATTTAGATTCACTGTCCCGCAGAGTCTCTTCTGACCGCACTCTTTCGCTAATATCAATGGCAATTCCTCTCAAACCGATTGCTTTATCTTCATGGGTTATAGCGGCTGCATTCAACATAACGGGAAAAGTGCTACCGTCACTTCTTAATGCGGTATACTCGACAAGACCAATCTGTTCTCCCTGCAATATCTTTTGAGCAGCTTTCATGGCTCTTTGGCGGTCCTCCGGAACGAACATATCAAATCCATTTATTCCTTGATTAAAGTCCTGCTGAGTGACCTTAAAATGGTCTAGTCCACTACGATTCACAAATGTGAGATTACCATTTACATCTATTTCGAAGATGGTCTCCGGCAATAATTCGGCTAACTCTCGAAATCTTTCTTCGCTCTCTCGCAACGCTTTCTTGGCCTGCTCACGTTCTATGATTTCCTGATGCAGCTGGGCATTGCTTGTCTTCAATTCTTCTTGACTTGCTTTTAGCTGTTCCTTCTTCACCGTAGTTATAGACAACTGGGCCAGCATCTGGTTAAAATCTTTTATTAATTGTCCCACATCGCCGGACATATCGGGCTTAACCCGTATGTCAAAATTGCCTTGATTGACTGCCTGGGTTGCCTTTTGAAGGTTGGTGATGGCTCTGGAGAAATAGAACCCCGTCCAAGTAGCCAATATTATAATAAACACAATGCCAATACCCATAGACGAAAACCCCACTGTTTTGAATGATTGTATGAGACCATTTAATGCGATCATCAAGTAGCGGGATGTGCTGTGAGAAACATCCTGTGCGGCCAGAATAGGACGGGTGAGCTCGTCCATATAAGTGGTTGCCGCAACGCCCAATCGAACACCGTCTGCGGTTTTTTCATTAAGCGGGGCTATGTACATAAATTTATCACGTATTTCCCCGTTGAACTCTTTCCATTTGTAGTATCCATGTGAATATCTTCCATCCAAACAGGCTTCCATGATCGTCCAAAACTCCGGCAGTTTGTCCGATAGCGAATGTAAGTCTAGATTTTCTATTTTGGGATTTTTATGAAAGCGATTAATAGCGGTATCCACATCCTGAACGGCTGTGTATCCAGTTTTGCCCACGGGTTGAACAGCAATTTCTCTAAATTTTGAGTCATTTTGCAGATCTTTTACCGTCATCTCAGGGTGGGCCTGAAAATATAATTCCAACTGAAGAACCACATCCAGTACTTTCTGGCGAATGAAATCTTCTGCCATTTTTCTCATTACGGCTTCACTACGTTGCCACTGCTCTTCTTGCCCTTGCCAAACCGCATAATTGGTTTGGGTGAGAAATCGGTTGTCGAATATGCTTATTAAGCAGCCAAAAATTATGATAGGAATCAAACCTGAAATGATTGTAATAGCTATCAATCGGGTGCTAAATCTTTTCGGTAAAAGTCTTGAAAATTGCATAATAATCGCCTTTCAATCAATCAACAATGTTATCGGTTTTTAAAATAACTTGGCGTTTGATTTTAATATTCAAATTCTGTGCCTTTTTCAAATTCAAGGATAGCTTCTTGATAATAGGTTTTTGTGAGGGAATCGTTCGAACATTAATTCCTGACAATATCTGGACGATAGGATCGGCGGCTTGTCGACCAATTTCGTAAAAATCGCAATGAACCGCCATCAATACACCATCTTCTACGGATTTTTCTGTAACTGAGACAACGGGTATCTTGTGTTTATCCGAGATATGAATGATCGTTTGTAAATTTTCAGGTAAATTCAATATAGGATCAGTCGGGATATAAATGGCATCAACTTTTTTTGCCAGCAAATTAACCATTTTATCAAGTTGTGGCAAATCCCTTTTCGGAAATGAGACGGTCAGAGGCTCCCATCCCAATCCAGGAGCGGCGGCGGCGGCTTCTTTTCCGGTAACCACCGCCTGAGGCATTTCCGTGCAATAGATAATACCCAATTTTTCCATTTCAGGAAGAATCTCTTTGACCATTTCAAACTGTTCTTTAGCTTCGACCTTCATGCTGACGCCGGTAATATTTCACCCGGAATCATCGTAATTGCGGATAATCCCGGTAGCCTTTGGCGCACCCACAATAGAAAACACGATGGGAATCGGTTTTTTTTCGATAGCCTTTAACGCCGCCAGGGTACTTCCCGTGCCCAAAGTCAAAATCAGGTCAACCCGTTTATTTACAAAATCAAGAGCGGTTTTCAGCGCAAGTTCTTTATCCTGCTCTACATTTTTGTAGTCTAGTTCTAAGTTGATACCTTCCTTATACCCTTTGTCCTTAAGCCCGTCGAGCACACCTTTATACGTCTGGTTAAATGCATGAATCTTCTCCGTCCACTGTAACACGCCAATGTGAAACTCTTTATTTTTTGTCTTGCATCCGAAGCAGACCAAATAAAATATGATTAGAGTTGATATTAATGCCATGCTTTTAAGATATTTTTTCATGATTAATTTCCATTCAATATTTCCAAATACAGATCTCGTAATTTAACGTCTCGGAAATTCTACAACTTCTCGAAAATACAGGTTTTTTAATGGCAACATGTTTATTCCATTATTCCACTATTCCAATTGGGCCTGCCCCCTCGTGCCCCAGGCCGCCTCGCCTTGCTTGGCTGGCGGGCGAGCTTGCAATGGCAGGCGGGGCAAAGCCCCTAAGTTCTCTCCGATATCCAGAAACCAGCAGCGAGCATGGTTATGTTTTATCTACTTTGCAAAAGCCGAGGGAGCTTACTATCCGGTTTTATTTAATAATAAAAGTTGTTTTTAGCCATCTATTCAGATTTCTTTATTTCTGCATATTTTGTGCCAAAAACCTTGTAAGGACTAATCTGTCAATAGATACAAATAGCTAAGCTTATTTTTCGTAACTTCTCAATAAGTTCTGGTGTATTAAATGATCATATTGACACGCCAACTGATAATAAAATGTAAAAGATCTGAAACTCGCATGAAAGTGACCCTAAAGAAAAAACAGCGTCCAACACTTTAAATATAAATCGTTTAAAAACAGGCGATTATAGATTTATAAGGCTAACCGATCTTATTTGCTGTTTTTTCTTAAGGTTCACTAACATACTCAAACAGTCAGATCTTTTACATTTTATCATCAGTAGGCTCGATAGTTTATTGAGATGTTACTATTTGTCGCATTTTTTAAAAATGCTTTGACATGAATCCTTTTTTGGCACTTTAAATGTGTCAAAAATATGACGGAATGCCATTAATTACGATCCCCCTTATTGCTGATCAGGCTTTTGGGGCCTTTTTGGATTGTGCTGAAACACGCCGTCGTGGAGCGTTCTCCCTGTATCGGGATTCAAATGCGTTTGCACTGGGGAATTTTGCATATGGCGTTGACACACAGTGTGGTGATTTATTAATGTTGAAAGTATCCGATTATCTTTCAATTCGACCAGAAATGGCCGGAGAAAAACAGGAGGTAAAATATAATGGCCTATACAGAGAAGATTTTGGAAAGAAGTATAGATCCCAGTGTTCACAAAATGCTGGAACGCGCGGAGAAACTAAACCTGGAGACCGTCTGGGACAGATATGAGGCAATGCTTCCGGAATGCGGGTTCGGCGAGCTGGGCGTCTGCTGCCGCAACTGCAACATGGGGCCCTGCCGGATCAGCCCTTTTGATGACCAGGGACCAAAGAAAGGTGTTTGCGGCGCCACAGCGGATATTATCGTGGCGCGAAACCTGATACGCATGATTGTCGGCGGGGCGGCCGCCCATTCCGACCATGGCCGTGATCTTGCCCACACCCTCTTGCTGACTGCTGAAGGAAAAGGCGGGGGATACGAGATCAAGGATGAGGAAAAGCTGAAAGCACTTGCCGGTGAATACAGCATAGAGACCCAAGGCCGCACCAAGGAACAAATCGCCCTGGACCTGGCCCGGGCGGTTTACGGCGAATTCGGCAAGCAGGAAGGATTTGTGCAGTTTACCCGACGTGCGCCTGAAAAACGGGTGGCGTTATGGAAAAGTCTGGGAATAGACCCGAGAGGTGTAGATCGTGAAATTGTGGAAATTATGCATCGCACACACATCGGCGTGGACAACGATCCGGTCAATTTGATCCTTCAGGGGCTCAAGGCTTCCATTGCCGACGGATGGGGCGGATCGACCATTGCAACAGAGCTGTCGGACGTGCTCTTCGGTACGCCCATGCCGGTGCGCTCCCAGTCCAACCTCGGTGTTTTAAAGCAAGACCATGTCAACATCATCGTTCACGGTCATGAACCGGTGCTTTCGGAAATGATCGTGGCCGCTTCAAATGACCCGGAACTTTTAGTACTGGCGGAAAAAGTCGGCGCCAAAGGTATAAATGTCGCGGGCATCTGCTGTACCGGCAACGAGATCATCATGAGACACGGTATTCCCATTGTGGGAAATTTTTTGCAGCAGGAGCTCGCCGTAATCACGGGGGCGGTTGAGGCAATGATTGTGGACGTTCAGTGTATCATGCCGTCACTCGGGCCCCTGAGCGAATGCTTCCATACAAAATTCATCTCCACATCTCCCAAGGCCAAGTTTCCGGGTGCCACCCACATGGAATTCAGTGAAGAAAAAGCATTTGAGATTGCAAAGCAGATCGTTCAGGCGGCGGTGGAAAACTATAGTCTTCGCACCCCGGAAAAGGTCCTTATTCCGGAAGACAAGACCGAATGCATGGTCGGTTTCAGCGCCGAAGCCATCGTCAAGGCTCTGGGCGGAACCCTGGATCCTCTGCTGAATGCGATCAAGTCCGGAGATATCAAGGGAATCGCCGGTGTGGTGGGATGCAACAATCCCAAAGTCAAGCATGATTACGGCCACGTGGCTTTGGTCAGGGAACTGATCAAAAACAATGTGCTGGTGACGACAACCGGCTGTAATGCCATCGCCTGTGCCAAGTTTGGCCTGATGCTTCCCGAAGCCGCCGACCAGGCGGGTGACGGGCTCAAGGGCGTATGCCGGACCCTGGGTGTTCCACCGGTTCTGCATATGGGCTCCTGTGTCGATATCAGCCGCATCCTCACGGTATGCGCCGCGGTAGCCAATGCACTCGGGGTTGATATCAGCGATCTTCCCGTGGCGGGTGCTGCTCCGGAGTGGATGAGCGAAAAGGCGGTAAGCATCGGCGCTTATGTGGTATCTTCGGGGATCTTCACGGTGCTCGGGACCGTACCCCCGGTCCTGGGAAGCAAGGTTGTGACCGAGGTGCTGACCCGCGGTGCAAATGAAGTGGTGGGCGCCACCTTTGCCGTTGAACCCGATCCTGTCAAAGGCGCCGGCCTGATGATCGCGCACATGGATAAGAAGCGCAAGGCATTGGGAATCTAAAAAAAAATCAATATAAGTAAAAGGAGCAGGCTATGTCACAGCCAAAAGAAATATTTGTAAAAACCGATCGATGCGTTGGATGTCTATCCTGCACGATTGCCTGCGCGGTGGAACATTCCAAAAGCAAAACCCTGTTCGGCGCCATATCGGAAACACCGGTTCCCAAAAGCCGTGTTTATGTCGAATGGGTGGAACCTGATGGCAAGGTTCCCCTGGTCTGCCGGCATTGTGAAGAAGCACCCTGTATGTACGCTTGCATCAGCGGCGCCATCAGCCGGGATGAAAACGGTGTTGTCATCACAGACACGGACAAATGCATCGGCTGCTGGACCTGTGTAATGGTATGTCCATACGGTGTTATCGGCCGTCATCTGGAAGAACACAAGGCCTATCGCTGCGATCGCTGCCCGGACAGGGAGATTCCCGCGTGTGTGAGCGCATGCCCCACCGGGGCGCTGGTCTACGATACTGTGGACTCCTTTTCGGGCAAGGTTCGCAAACATGCATCCCGGGAGTTGCTTCGGGCAGAAGGGGGATAATGTGACGGAAGAAAAAAGCAAATACATTATCGTCGGGGGAAGTGCCGCGGGCATGGCCGCCGCCCATACCATCCGTCGGCATGATCGGCAGGGCTCTGTTACGGTGTTTTCGGAGGAACTGGATACACCCTATTTCCGACCCCTGATTCCTTTTGTGGTGTCCGGGAAAAAGCGTGCGGAAGATATGGTCCTGTCCGGCTGCGGTCCCTATACCGGCCGGGATATTTTTGTAAGGACCGGCGCCAGAGTGGAATCGGTTAACACCGCCGAAAAAACCGTTTCCGTCCAGGGAAGCGGCGGTCTGGCCTATGAAAAGATACTCTTTGCCACGGGAAGCCGACCGTATATTCCGCCGGAAATCAAAGGCACCGATGCAAAGGGCGTTTTTGCCTTAAGAACACTGGCCGATGCCAGAAACATGGCCAAAAGAGTCGAAACGTCGGATCATGCGGTGATGCTCGGGGGCGGTCTTTTAAACCTAAAGGGCGCATTTGCCCTTCTTGAAAGAGGTTTGAAGGTTACGTTGGTTGTCTATTCACCCGAGGTGCTTTCACAGCTCATGGAACCTGAAGATGTGTTCCTGATCCGTAAGGCCCTGGACAGAGCGGGTCTTAAAATCAAAACAGGATGCGCTGCAACCCATATCATTTCAGACCGTACCGGTGTCACCGGGGTTGCCCTTGACCACGGGGGTGAGATGTCCTGCCAGATGGTGTGCATCGGAAAAGGGGTGCGTCCCAATGTTGAGTTTCTCGACGGCAGCAATGTGCGGATCGACGGGGGAATTGTTGCCGACCGGTATACGGCCTGTAATGCTCCGGATATGTTTGCCGCCGGTGATGTTGCCGTAACCTTCGAACCTGTTTCGGGAGACAGAATTATGACGGCCCTTTGGACAAACGCCGTTGAAATGGGGCGGTGCGCCGGGCAGAACATGGCCGGCATAAAAACAGCCTATTCCGGCACCTTCGGCATTTTGAACGCAACCCAGGTGGCCGCCGAACCGTTTGTTTCCATGGGCGTGGTTCATACAACAGACCACGATTTCGAGATATACAGACATGCCACGGATACGACTTACCGCAAGGTGGTTTTTAATCCGGAAGGCACCCGGCTCATCGGAGCCGTATTTATCGGGGATATCACCAACGCGGGGCTGTATCGCTATGTTATTCGGGAAAAGATGCCGGTCATGCATATCAAGCGGTATATCATCGATCATACCCTGCATTACGGACGTTTTATGACCGGCAAAATTTAACCTAAATTGAGCGATTTTTTACTCGATCTGCACCGATCTCTTGCGCATCAAGGATCCGCGAAAATCCTCGACATATCCACGGGTATGCCTGCGGTTTTTGCGAACCCTTATGCATCAAGATTTCAGCACATCTCTTCGCAAAAAATCGCTCAACTTAGGTTTAAGTTTAAAACAGTTCACATGTCTGACATGTTAATTTTTTACATACAGGGGCTCCTTGTTTTTCTCTAATCTGAGGATATTATTTGCTACTGCCTTAACAATTCTCCGTATGGAAAGGTCTGTGGACCCGGCAATATGAGGAGTGGCCAATACATTATAGCTGAAAATAGTATCATTGAGATCCGGGGGCTCTTCCCAAAACACATCTAAGCCGGCTCCTGCGATTTTGCCGGAGGCGAGGGATTCTTGTAACGTTTCACGATCTACCAATCCCCCCCTCGAGAGGTTAATTAAAAAAGCGCTTTGTTTCATAAAAGATATGGAAGTAGGGTTTATCAGGTGCTTCGTTTCAGGAGTATAGGGGAGACATAGAATAACAAAATCCGATTTCTTCAATAGATCATTAATATCCTCAGGCCCTCCGACCCATTCCAAATCCAGTTCTTTCATGGCGTTCGGGGTATGATGACGTTTGATCCCGATCAAATGGACATCAAAGGCTTTAAGCCTTTTAATCAGGGCTTGACCGATGCCGCCAAGCCCCACTAGACCCACCGTCCGGCCGCTCAAGGCTCTTCCCTGGGGTTCTCCCATTTTCCGGTCTCTCAGACTTTGGGCCATGCCCCGAATATCTCTGGATAGTCCAATCATCATGTATATACCCAGCTCCGCCACAGAATCAGCATTTCCGGAAATATTTGTAGGGACATTGGCAACCCAAATATTTCGCTTCCTGGCAGCTTGAAGATCAACCCCTTCTAATCCTGAACCACATTGCTGGATGAGTCGCAGTCGGTCACTTTTTTCAAGCAACTCCTCAGTTACGGGACTCATGGTGGGTATCAAAACATCGAATCCCTTTAAGTGGTCCACCTCAAATCGTCCAGTGGCCTCAAAATGATGCTGAGGAAGTTCAGATCGGATCAGGTCTAAAAAGCCCCCCCATGCATTCTCCGAAGCAGCAAAAAGTATATTCATTTGATATCCTGTAAAGAGACCTTTGCAAAATGCCCCCTTTTGCCCAATCCCAGCGTCCCCGCTGAGCGGAATTTGTCAACAGGCTCAAATTTTAACCTGCCACCGATCTTTGGCGGGTTAATCCT
>CAZBOB010000117.1:0-11674 GCA_964492995.1 uncultured Desulfobacteraceae bacterium
CATTCGATGTTGGACGTTCGATGTTGGACGTTCATTTTTTTCAGTAAACCTTCCACAGTTTTTCCGGCGCAAAAAATAACTTAGCACTTATGGGGCTTTGCCCCAATTGGAATAATCAACGTACTATATGGTGAGTGCAGCCACGGCCGGCAGGGCCTTACCTTCCAGAAGAGCAAGAAAAGCTCCTCCCCCTGTTGAGATATATGTTATCCTGTCGGTTTCGCCGCTCTTGTGTACGGCGACATCTGTATCTCCCCCGCCAACAATTGAAAGTGCATAGGAATTGGCCACACTATGGGCCATGGCGAATGTTCCCCGGCTGAATGCATCCATTTCAAAAACGCCCATAGGTCCGTTCCATACAATTGTTTTGGCATCATATAAAACTTCGGCATAGAGCCTGGATGTGGCAGGACCGATATCCATAACCATCCACTCACTTGGGATCTCCTGTATGGGTACGATTTTGATTTCTGCTCTCGCATCAAAATGGCTTGCCACAACCGCATCTACCGGAAGATAAAACTTTATACCGGCTTCAGACGCTTTTCTCAATATGGATTCAGCGGTTTCAATAAGGTCATTTTCTATTTTTGACTTTCCCAAATCGTAACCAAAACTTTTAAGGAATGTATTTGCCATGGCCCCGCCGATAATGATTTTGTCAACATGACGGAGCATGTTCTCCAACGCCCCTATTTTGCTCGACACCTTTGCTCCGCCCACAACGGCAACCACGGGACGTTGAGGATCAGCCATTGCTTTTTTAAAATAGTTGAGTTCCTTTTGAAGCAAAAAACCGGCTCCGGATACCGGTGCGAATTTTGTTATGGCGACAACCGAGGCATTGACCCGGTGAGATACTGCAAAGGCGTCATTTATATAAACGTCACAAAGCTCGGCCAGCGCCTTTGCAAATGTATCATCATTTTTCTGCTCCTCGGGATGGAATCTTAAATTTTCGAGGAGCACAACATCGCCACTTTTCATTTTATTTACGAGCTCTTTTATCTCGGAACCGATACAGTCTTTTGCCATTATAACTTCTTTTCCAAGGAATCTGCCCAAGCGCTTAGCTACGGGAGAAAGACTGAATTCAGGCACGGGCTTCCCTTTTGGCCTACCCAAGTGTGAAGCGATGATTAGCTTTGAATTATGATCCAGTGCATATTCCAATGTTGGCAAAACAGCACGAATCCGGGAATCATCAGTGATGTTCTGATGCTCATCCAGGGGAACATTAAAATCTACTCTGAAAAAGACCCTTTTGCCTGAAAGATCTATGTCTTTAATCGTTTTCATGATTTCTCCTCCCCTTTTCCTTTATTCTGTCTTTTTCTTCTCTTTTAGCTTGCGTTGAAGGGCTTTCTTTTTAGACCATCTTTCCAGAAAGTTTATACGACCGGACTGATACTCCCTTTCGATAAATTCTTCCCGAACCTTCAGCCCGCCGGCCCCCTCAATGGCTGATCTTAAACATTCTGTTTTGTGACGACATGCAAGACAGGTCTCAGGAGTATTTCGCAACCCGTTCTTGCCTTTAGGAAAAACGGTTTCGAGTTCGCCAAAGCAAGGGGGAAATTTCTTATTTAGTTCTTTATCGGTCATTGTCTTGTCAATTTTTAGGGTGGGCAATGCCCGCAATTATTCGTCTCTGAAATTCTATCCCGCTGTAAGCGGGAAAAATTAAGGTCTTTTTTAGGCTTATATTTATACCTGAATTTTACAATAACCCAATTTTCCATTTTCTCTCCGAGCCGGCGGCCCAGAACCCAATATTCCAGTGTTCCAATATTCCAACATTCCAATTGTGACCTGCCCGCTCGTGCCCCTGGCCGCCTCTCCTTGCCTGCCCGCTCGTGCCTCGCAGTGGCAGGCGGGCCCCTCCGCCATGGCCTGCGCCTCAGGCGAATGCCGGGCGGGCTTGACTGGCGGGCGAGCTTGCAATGGCAGGCAGGGCGAAGCGAACTAATTTGTCTTTGACCCTACTTATTTTGCATATCAAATTCCTGATTCATCCGTGCAATATAACCTTGATCCGCAAAGCTGAAATATCGGTTGTCTCCTATGATCAAATGTTCGTGAACGGTTATACCGATTACTCTGCAGGCAAAAATTAACTGTCGTGTGATGGAGATATCTTCCGGAGACGGCTTGGGATCACCTGAAGGATGGTTGTGGGCAAAAATAAGAGCTGCGGCGTGATGATTAAGGGCTGCAAGTATTACCTCTCTCGGGTAAACCGAACTTGCAGTCAACGTTCCTTCAAAGAGGATTTCCGTAGCAACAACCCTGTTCTTGGCATCAAGGAAAAGAACAGTGAAGCATTCACGACTCTTTTCTCTTATGCTGTGGTAAAGAAAATCAAACAGCTCTCTTGAGTTGTTCAAGGGGTCTTTGTATATCAACCGTTTTTCAAGATAACGATCTGCAACCGCTTTTATAAGCTTGATCCCCAGTAGATTTTTAGGGCCAATCCCGGGCACTTCACAAAGCGCTGCCGGTGAAGCTTCAAGTACACCCTGAAACGTTTTAAACCGTGTCAGTGAAGCCTTGGCAGCATCTTTGCAGTCTTTTCGAGGAGTGGCAAGGGTTAGAAGCAATTCAATAACTTCATAATCATGGAAGCCGGAAAGGCCTGAAGTAAGAAATTTTTTCCGTAGCCTCTCCCTGTGACCTTTCCCCTTATGTTGTCTGACAGGTTCAATTTCGGGCTGCTCATCAGAGATTGCATATTTTTTCATAAACCGATCAAGTTAGTTCGCTTCGCTCATCCCGCTATATAGCGGGAGAATGTTGGAATATTGGGTTTTGGGAAAATGGAAAGTTGGGTTATTGTAAAATTCCTCTTGACAGGAATTAAATAGAGGAATGTCATTTTCTTTAAATTATCATTCCAATATTCCATCATTCCATTATTTTTACCCCGCCTGCCCTGCCTGTCGAAGCAACGCGTAGATCCCGCCATCGGGGCCCCGTAGCTCCGGCAGATGGTACTGGGGTGAAACTTTTTTTCTATTATACTGGGGCCATGTGCAAGTTAAAAATATAAGTCTAAAAAATACCTTTATTTCCAATAAATTGTAGAATTCCCGAGACGTTTAATTAATATCGAGTTCGTGTTTAAGATCGCGGGTCATCAGCCTGTGTAAGGCTTCTCGGGGAGAAACATCGTCATAAAGAATATGGTATACTTCGTGGGAAATCGGCATTTCAACACCAAGCCCGCGTGACAGGTTATAAACCGACTTGGCTGTTTTGACGCCCTCCGCAACCATTCGCATTTCAGACAGGATCTCTTTTAACTTCATGCCCGCCCCTATCTTTTTCCCCACGGTATGGTTCCTACTGATACTTCCGGTGCAGGTCAGCACCAGGTCCCCGACACCGGCAATCCCGGCAAAAGTACGCGGGTCGGCTCCAAGCTTTAATCCCAGCCGACGAATCTCTGTCAGACCCCTGGTAATCAGTGCCGCCCTTGTATTTAAACCCAGCCCAAGACCATCCATGATCCCGGCGGCTATGGCAATAACATTTTTTACAGCGCCTCCCAGCTCAAGACCGATTATGTCATTGTTTGTATAAACCCTGAAATACGGAGTTGCAAATAGATGCTGAATATAGCCTGCTATTTTTTGGTCTTTTGATCCTACAACGATAACGGTGGGAAATTTATTCGCTACTTCCCGCGCAAAACTCGGGCCTGAAAGGACTGCAAAAAAATTATCGTCAATTTCAGGGAGAGTCTCTTTGAGCACACCGGACATGGTCAAATGGGTCTTGTTCTCGATACCTTTGGAAGCCGACACAATAATCGTGCCGGGTGAAATATGCCCGCGAATTTTTTGAGCCGTCTCCCTCATAACATGGGACGGAACAACAATCAGTACAAGGTCTTTTTTTAATACAACTTCGGAAATATCGTTGGAAGGGAATATGTTGGCTGAAAGTGAAAAACCGGGAAGAAAAACTTTGTTTTCCCTGTAATCTTGGATCTGCTCTTTTACTTCCTTTTCAAATACCCATAAATCGACTTTAAAACCTTTTAAACCTAAAAGATCGGCAAGAGCCGTACCCCAACTTCCAGCACCCACAACACCGATCTTTACGGCACTAACATCTATTTGATTTTTCACTGGCTAATCACCTCAACTATAAATGATCTTCCTTTTCTGCGAGCCGTGCAACACCCGCAACTTTTTCTTCGTGTAACAGCCCGATAAGCTTTACCCCCTGGGTGTTACGGCTGATCACAGAAATTTGGCTCACCGACATGCGTATCAGCTTCCCTGTGTCGGCCATTAACATCAGATCGTCGTCATCATCAACCAACAGTATTGCCACAACCTGTCCGTTTCGCTTACTTGTCTTAATGGTAATAACACCCTTGCCCCCGCGCCTCTGGAGAGGATACTCATCAATTGAAGTTCTTTTTCCGTACCCGTTCTCCGTTGCCGCAAACAGCGTCTGGCCATGGCTTAGAACCTCCATGCCAACAATTCGGTCCCCTTTGGCAAGCCTCAACCCGTGAACGCCCCTTGAGACGCGGCCGCTCGGTCGAACGTCGGACTCGTGAAAGCGTATAGATTTGCCCGTGGCAGAACCCAAAAAGATATTCTGGGTCCCGTCTGTTATCCTTGTTGCAATCAATTCGTCACCTGGAACCAGACTTAAGGCAATGATACCGCCGGATCTGGGTCTGGAAAACGCCATAAGATCGGTCTTTTTGACCAGTCCGTTTCGGGTTGCCATAATAATGAAATACCCCGGCTCAAATGCCGGGACAGCAAGTACGGTGGTAAGTTTTTCATCCTTTCCCAGGTTAAGAAGATTAACAATCGCTTTTCCTCGGCTCATTCGACCGGCCTGGGGAATATCGTACACTTTGCACCAGTAAACCCTTCCCTGGTTTGTGAAAAACAGAAACGTATGGTGGGTAGACGCCACAAAGAGATTTGCAATAAAATCGTCATCCTTAACTCCCATGGCTGTCTTTCCTTTGCCGCCGCGCTGCTGTTTCCGGTAAAGGGTAATGGGATTCCGTTTTATATATCCGCTTTTTGAAATGGTGACAACCATGTCCTCTTCAACAATCATATCCTCAATGGTTATCTCTTTTGTTGATTCAACAATCTCAGTCCGGCGCTCATCCCCATACTCTTGCTGAATTTCTGTAAGCTCGTCCTTAATTATGTTTTTCACAAGGCGCTCACTGCCTAAAATCTCTTTATACCAGGCAATATCCTTGAGAGTATTCTTGTATTCTTCCAGAATTTTTTCCTGCTCCAATCCGGTAAGCCGCTGCAGACGCATATCGAGTATGGCCTGGGCCTGTATTTCCGTCAGGTCGTATGTCCGAACCAGACCCTTTTTGGCTTCGTCCGGCGATTTGGATTCGCGAATCAAAAATACGACATCATCAAGATTTTCAAGGGCGATTTTTAAGCCTTCCAGGATATGGGCCCGCGCTTCAGCCTTTGCCAGGTCATACCGGGTTCGCCGGATAATAATCTCCCTGCGGTGAAGAATGAAATGCTCAAGAATCTTTTTCAAAGAAAGTTGTTGGGGCTGGTTGTTCACAATGGCAAGAAAAATGATGCCGAAGCTGTTCTCCATCTGCGTGTGCTTGTAAAGCTGATTGATTATCACCTCCGCAAACTGATCTTTTTTCAGCCCCACCGCGATCCGCATACCTTCCCGGTCCGACTCATCCCTTATATATCGTACCCCTTCGACCTGCTTTTTCTTTATCAGGCTCACAATTTTTTCGATAAGTTTTGCCTTGTTCACCTGATATGGAAGCTCCGTGATAACAATTGTATCTCTTCCTGTCCTTTTGTCTTTCTCGATCACGGCTCTCGCCCTGATCCGGATGATGCCCCGACCGGTTGTATATGCCTCATGAATTCCATTGGTGCCGTAAATAATACCGGCCGTGGGAAAGTCAGGTCCTGGGATATACTCCAAAAGGTCCTGAGATGTTAGATCAGAATCATCTATGACTGCCTTTGTGGCTTCAATGACTTCAAAAAGATTGTGAGGCGGTATGTTGGTGGCCATACCAACGGCGATACCCGCAGAACCGTTTATTAAGAGGTTGGGGGCTTTGGCCGGAAGTACACAAGGCTCTGTTAAAGAATCATCATAATTAGGCACAAACTCAACGGTTTCCTTGTCCAGGTCCTCCATCATCTCATGAGCCAAACGCATCATTCTGACTTCGGTATACCTCATTGCGGCCGGAGGGTCGCCATCCACAGAACCAAAATTGCCCTGGCCGTCTATAAGAGGATACCGTAAAGAAAAATCCTGAGCCATCCGTACAATGGTATCATAAACCGCAGTATCACCATGGGGATGATATTTACCGATAACATCACCGACGATGCGGGCGGATTTTTTATACGCTTTGTTCCAATCGTTTTTCAGCTCTCGCATTGCAAATAGTATGCGTCTGTGGACGGGTTTCAGGCCGTCGCGCACTTCCGGGAGTGCCCTCCCGATGATTACACTCATGGCATAATCGAGATACGACTTTTTCATCTCGCTCTCGATACTGATCTGTGCCAACTTTTCTGTATTCAACATATTAAAAACCCAATTGTCTGTTCTTTCAGAATTTAGTTTCTTAGTTGCAAATTATGTGCTTTTTATGGCATTTTTTTTACAACTTAAAAAAAAGTGTGAAGTGATCTAAAATGCCTAAAGTTTACCCTGTGGAATACCTGCCCAATGAAATGCAACGCCTATTTCATCGGGGCGAAGCCCATTACTACGGAGTTTTGGAATTCTACTAATTTTTATATGAACAGATGGAGCGACCTGCCCGCTCGTGCCTTGCAATGGCAGGCGGGAGCGACACCTTAACTTTAGTCACTTCAAACTTTATTTCACTTTAGTCACTTCTGATTTTCAATCCTTACAGGATCAACCAATCTTTGATAACTGGTATAATAAATATCGGTTAATGTTAAAAAAGCAGTAGCAACCAGAGGGCCGTAAATAATACCCAGGATTCCGAACATCTTTAATCCCCCGATAATTGAGAAAAAAACAAGGAGCGTATGCATTTTAACCCGTTTACCCACTAGTTTTGGTTTTAACAAATATTCAATTCCACCGGAAAGTATAATGTAAAAAACAACAAAAAATATCCCTGATGCAATCCGCATTTTTAAGAATAGATATAGAGCCGCGGGAATAAATACAACTCCTATTCCTATGATGGGAAGAAACGCGAGCAGGACCATTATAACCCCCCATAAAAACGGTGAATTAAAATCAAAAAGAAAAAAAACGATACCTCCTGCCACACCCTGAATCAGACCGCAAAATCCATTGCCGATAAGAATAGCACCGGCCATGTCCTTAAATTTTTGAATTAGTTTTTCATCCTGTTCTTTTGGGAGCGGAGAAAGATCGATGATAAACGCAACAAGTTTGTCCCCGTCAAATAAAAGATAATAGATAATAAGGAGCATAAAAAAGAAATATACAAAAAATTTGAATACATTCGAGGCAATAGAACTGGCCTGCTGAAATAGAAAGAGGCCGACGAATTTTCCGAGTTCTGAAACCGCCTTATTTAATTCTTCACCGGTAATTTCCATATTTAAATTGGAAAGGACAAGGTTTATTCTTTCAAGAACCCTGCTGCTTTCAAGCAGGGGCTTGATTTGGTCGCTGATTGCCCCGCCTTTTCCCATAAGATACAGAGCGTAGGCCTCCTTTGACAAAATGCCTACAAAAAAAACGGTCGGGATAAACAGGATAAAAAATATTAAAGCGCAGGTTAGCAGCGATGCAAGAAGAGAATTAATTTTTCTGTTTAAAAAATTATAAACCGGTTTAAAAATGCCGGTTACAACAGCGGCAAGAACAATAACAGACATAAAAGGCCAGAAAAGCCGGCCAAGAAAAAAAGCTGACACAAGAAAAAGGGCCAGAAAAAACCACAAAATAATATTATGGGAAGTTCTATCCTGCATAGTACTCCAACTAAAAACTATGTTTCGTTATCACAGGCTATATTGTGAGACCTTTGCAAAACGCCCCTTTTTGCTCAATTTCTGCGTCCCCGATAATCGGGATTTATCAACAGGCTCAAATTTTAACCTGCCACCGATCTTTGGCGGGTTAATCCTCAAAATACTTAATGTATTCCTGCCTGCCCCGTAGCTCCCCGTGGAAGAACCGGGACAGGCCGGCAGATGGTACTGGGGTAGGTCCCCGTGAAAGTACCGGGACAGGCCTGCAGATCGTACTGGGGTGAAACTTTTTTTCTATTTCACCGGGGCCATTATTCCAATTGGGGCCAAGCCCCTAAGTTCTGTTGGAGATGGTGTTGTTATAATCGAGAAAGATATCGTGTAAAAATATTGGAAGGTATTTTACTTACTCGCAAATCCTCCAGCCACCAATAAAAGAAGGGCTTCATAAACGAAAACCGCAACATAGCTACCACATAAACCATAAACAATACCGCCGCCGATTACGGCAGGCACAGCAAAAACAACCAAGATACCCAACCTTCTGCTGATGTTCATCTGTGTTAATCTCCTTTAAGTGTAAACGTTTCTCGAAACGCCTTTTACTCAAAATTAATGAGGTTCAAAAAGCAATAAATTGATAATATTAGGTTTTTTTTCTTTTTAGTGCGGCGAAGCCGCATGATGTAGAATCGCGCAGCGATTGTATAATTTTTAACACCCTAAATGAGCGAAACATAACATATTTTTCCCGTTTTGTTTACGCTCAATTAGGGTAACAATAACATTTAATTAAGTAAAGGAAAAACAGACAAACCTGTTTATTTTTTAGTATAGTCATAAAGGTTTGACGATCATGGGTTTTTTTAATAACATACAAAAACCTAAACTGAGTGATTGTCGAGTTTGCCGAAGATGCAAGGCGCAGGGTGCGCAGCTGTAATCTTCTACCGCAAGCGCCCTGCAACACAGCAGATTCGGTAAAATCGGCAAGCCCGACTTGTTGGGTCGTAGCTTAAATCGAAGCCCAAAGGGTTTCAAATTGTGACATTTTTTAATAGTGCTCATGGCGATCCATCTAGTGATAATGATTAATATCTGGATTTTCTTCAAGGATTTAAAAATATTAAAATATTTATTTTCTGGCGCAATTTGAAACGCTCAATTTAGGGAAAAATTTCATGATCAAAGGTCTCAATACAAAATGTGCCTGATTATATTTTCCTACGATATGCATCCCCGTTACCGGTTGATACTTGCCGCTAACCGGGACGAAGATTACAACCGTCCGACAGCGCCGCTTTCTTTTTGGGATGACGCGCCGGGCATTCTTGCCGGTCGTGATTTAAAGCACAATGGAATGTGGCTTGGGGTTTCCCGAACAGGACGAATTGCGGCCATCACTAATTTCAGAGAACCTGATTTTCGGATTGCGAATGCCCCTTCCCGTGGTCTTCTCGTCGGCGATTTTCTGGTCTCAAAACAATCTCCCAAAAATTATATAGAACACGTTAAATCTATGGGACACAGATTCAATGGGTTTAATCTTTTTGTTGGAGACAGGTCCGAGCTATTTTATTATTCCAACAGGGGAAACAGCATTAAGAAAATAATACCCGGCTTATACGGTGTGAGCAATCGATTTCTTGACACGCCATGGCCCAAGGTTGTTAAAGGAAAGGCTGGTCTTAAAAAACTGATTGATAACACTGAAAAAATAGACTCTGAAGACATATTCGGTATTCTGAAAGACAGCTCTTATCCACCGAACAACGTGCTACCGGACACCGGCGTCGGCCTCACTTGGGAACGGATTCTTTCCCCCTTGTTTATCACAAGCAAATTTTACGGGACCCGTTCATCTTCAATAATTTTGATAGAACGCTCAGATAGAATAACATTTTTAGAACGGACATTTATTTCAGAGAACGCTGTATCCAGAAAGGAGAAAACCCGAAAATTCACCTTTGATATAATATAGTTTAAGAAAATTTGAGGGAAAAGCCTTGACAAATCCACCATAGCTGCTTAAAATTCTTTATGAAATATGTTCTTTTTCATCTTTTACCCCAAATTATCTATTTGTGGGGGCGAAACGGCTTCGACGGGGATAAAGAAGCATCGGCTGCATGCCAAGCTCCTGCCGGCTTGTAAAAAGGGCGGGAAACTTAAAGTAATCGCAGACGATTATAATTACGCTTTAGCCGCTTAAAGGCTAACGTCCTGCCGGGTTATTCCTGCGCATCCGGCGAGGACGTCGACAAGCAGGATAGCCGGTCCCGATATCCCGTTAACGGATCGGTGATATTTTTACGGGATAGCCTATCAAGCATCTTGCCTGAAGGAGACTCGAGAAGGCGAAAGCGAAATTTCAGGCTATGTATGTAGACGCCCGTGCGGAATGTTCACGGACGCGGGTTCGACTCCCGCCGCCTCCACCACGCTTCGCCTTACAGGCTACGCGTGGCAAGCCACTTTGAAAACAGATCAAAGGAATACAAATCCAACAATTAACAATAGTTAGAAGCGTGCCCTGCGTAGTTCGCAGAACGAAGCGGAGCTGATTCGCCTAGATGGCTACGCGTGGCAAGCCACTTTGACTATTAAGATTCGACAATAAAATATTTTGTAGATTAATGCTTGGCGAATTTCGGCAACACTTCAAGATAATTGAATTATAGGCTATATATGGTGTAGAGATTTTTTTATTGACAAATTGTCAATTATGAGTATAATTCAATTAACAATTCAAACTACCCCGATGGTTTCGACCTTGGGCGCGGGGCTGCACTAGCAGCCCCTGCTTTTTTAAGCCTCCCCTTATGAAAACTTTCGTCTATATTGATGGTTTCAATTTTTATTATGGTGCTGTAGCCAAAACTCCCTATAAATGGTTGGATTTCAAGTTATTATTGCAAAACTTGTTGAGCCCAAAGCACAAAATCCTCAAAATAAAGTATTTTACAGCTCTTATCACGGGTAAAATTGATCCTAACGCACCTGTTAGGCAGAAGACTTATTTAAGAGCTCTTCAAAAGTATATACCCGAATTATCAATTTATTACGGCACTTTTAACAGTCACGATGTAATAAAACCATTAGCATGTAGAAATAAAAAATTCACAAGACCTTTTTTCGTCCCGATAATTAAAACCGAAGAAAAAGGTTCTGATGTTAATCTTGCTGTTCACCTTTTAAACGATGCATGGCTAAATGAATATGATTGCGCGGTAGTGGTATCGAATGATAGCGATTTGGTAGAATCTTTAAAAATAGTTAAAAATCAATTGAAAAAAAGATAGGTATAATAAATCCTCGCAACAAGACTCCTGCAAGAGAATTAATGAAATATGCAAATTTTCATAAAAAAGTTAGAAAGGGCGTGCTAAAAATTTCACAATTACCAGATCCAATACCCGACACAACAATCAAGAAGCCAAAGATTTGGTAGGAATTGAATTTTGAAGTCAAATTCCAAAAACCTTCTCAATTATCACCTATATTGTTCGGATGTTGTTCAACAAAATTTTAATTAATTGAAATAATTACATTATTTTGGTATAAATATAAGTTCGACTCCCGCCGCCGCCTCCACGCTTCGCCCTAGGGGCTACGAATGGCGGGCCAATAATGATCAAAATCGTCAAAAATGTAAATAATATCTGAGATGAATATAGAAGCGTGCC
>CAZBOB010000118.1:0-11636 GCA_964492995.1 uncultured Desulfobacteraceae bacterium
AATAAATGAGTCATCGCATGTCATTGCTTTTTGAAAATGATGTCCCCATAAAACGTTACAGCAGATTCGAGGGTGTTATCCGTATCGGTCATGATGGCCACACCGGAGATGGTTGAAGGTTCTGTGCCAAACGCTTTTTTGTAGTCCTCGTAGAGGTTTCGCTCCTCTCGCACCCAGGTGTTTAACATTTTCTCACCGCTTCTGACCACAATCATCATTGCCCGCTCCGTGTATGGATTCGGAACCACGGTTCCTTCCTTTGCCTTGCTGCCCCATATGTAATTGATTGCACCCTGCGGAGGGTATTCCCCATAAAAAATGCGTGCGGCTTTGTATTTGGTTTTCTCCATGAAACTCAGTTTTGCCGGGTCATATGTAAACGTAACATAAATCCGGGCAGGATAATCATCTCCCTGCTTTTTCGTGACATCCCCTTTTTCAAATATCTTCGTAATTTTCCATTGCCATGTGATAATCGGATATTCTGTGGGATCGATGCTGATTTTTCGAATTAAGCCCGAGGACGAACTGTTGCTGACAGCCTTTACAACTCGTATCCCCTCGTCAACCACCATTGTGTATCGGGTATGGTTTTTGATCTTTTTAAACGTCAGGGGCTCCCAGCCTTGGGGAATACCATCCAATTCCTTTACGCCCGAAAATTTTCCGACTTCAATAACAGATCCCGTCCGGGCATTTGAAGGAAAAATAACCAGAAAAAATAATACCTGAATCACGATGATCCAGTTACGGCCTCTGTGAGTATGTTTGATGAGCTTTGGTTTTTCCATACAGCCTCTTTTTCCATTCGCCGGGTTCAAAACCCTGGCCGTTCAGCAGAAGGACTTTAGAAACTTCTCAATAAATATATAAAACGTTCAGATCTTGCGTTCAATAAGACCTTAAATGGCCATTTTTAGGTCCAAAAACACACTTTTTAAGGAAAAGCAAGGGCAGATAGCGAGAGCCAAACGGCATTTTCTTCCAGGTCACTTATTGTACACCCCGGTTAAATATGCTCCGCATTTAACAGGATAAATCACGCATCGGTGCCTGCCCCGTTAAATGTATTTCTCTATTTAACTGGGGTTGGAGGTAAGAGTTTTGTAGAAGGAATAAAAGAGAAACCCGGCATTCGGGCAAAGGGCCGAAAGGTTGGGGAGTCGGGAGGATTATATCATCTCCGTGAAGCGCAGGTTCCTTACAATAGTGATTTTACCCCTGAAAATAGCAATTTAAGAGCTAAAAAAACACCTATTTTTGGAGCGATAATCCATAAATATTAATAAGATATCATGTGCTTGTCCAAAATCCTTAGCAAAAAATAATCTTATAATCAGCTTGACTTTTTTCAACAATATTTTATTATCTAAACAATCAATAAAGGCCCGTCCTTAATTGGCGGGCCAGTTTCGTTCTGAAGGAAATATCCATTTGTCAAAGTGGCAACCTGCAGTTTGGAACTATGAGAATTTTTTGAAAGGAGGGTGTCATTATGGCTAATGGAATCGTAAAATGGTTTAATAGTAGCAAAGGCTATGGCTTCATTGAGCAAGAAGATGGTCCGGATGTATTTGTTCATCATTCAGGAATCAATGCAGCCGGTTTCAAGACTCTTGATGAAGGCGATCGAGTAACCTTTGATATAGAGCAGGGTCCAAAAGGTCCTGCTGCAACAAATGTCACTGTGGTTTAGCTGACAGTTTTAATCAGAAAAAAGGGCATTCCCTAAAATATGGGGGACTGCCCTTATTTTTTAGCAAGGAAATTTTTAGAAGTATAGGATTTGGCAATTAATCCTAAGGTGGTTTCTGGCTTGAGGCAGACCTTGAAAAAAAGATTTGCCCTTATTTGAAAAACGATATCCCAAATAATTTATGGCTTCAAAAACCTGTCGTTTAATAGCAGATGGGCCTAATGGGGGTCGGGCCACAGCAATATAGTGAAACAATAGATAAAACGTTAAAAAATCGCGTCAAATAAGGCCTTAAAAGGGCATTTTGGGGGTGCAAAACACACGTTTAAGAGAGAAAAATATAGGAATGTGGCAAGAGCAAAACGGCATTTCCTTCCAGGTCACGTATTGCACACCCCGGTTAAATATGCTCCGCATTTAACGGGGTTAATGACGTATCGGTGTCATAAAAGGATCCAAAAAAAAGATAAAAGTGGCAAACACATAGTTTCTTATGATCAAATATCAATATTTCACCATCGTAATACACGCAGAAACCGAAAAATGAACATATTAAATCCTTGACATTCCATACCAATGTAATCACAATGTAGATACCGATCGAGTCAAGGAGGTAAGCTATGAGATCACGTATTATAAAAATTGGCAATTCTCAAGGCATCCGTATTCCGAAACCCATACTTGAGCAGACAGGAATTACGGAGGACGTTGAGCTTGAAGTAGAAAAAAACCGAATCATTATTCGCCCTATTTCAAACCCAAGAGTTGGCTGGGATTTTGCTTTCAAGACAATGGCCGAGAAAGATGATGACCTGCTGGTACACGAAACCGAAAATATCTCGCATTCTTTGGATGAAAAAGAATGGCAACGGTAGTCAATCGATTCGATGTATATTCGATAAATCTTGATCCTACACTTGGATCTGAAATTCAGAAAACCAGACCCTGTTTGATTATTTCACCTGATGAAATGAACAGACATATCCGCACCGTCATTGTTGCCCCAATGACTACCGCAGGCAAGGACTATCCCACAAGGATATCATGCAAATTTAAAAAGAAAAAAGGGCAAATCGTCTTAGATCAGATACGAACAATAGATAAAACACGACTTATAAAAAAGCTTGGTTCTATTAATCCGGAAACCCAGATAGAGGTTATTTCTGTCTTACAACGATTATTTGCATTTTAAGGCCGCCCAACCTGAAGTAAGCGCAACATGAATCAAAAGAACGAACTTAAGGTGTTTATCTCAAGCCGCGAGTCAAGATGTGATGAATGTGGTGAGAATCTCGGCCGCGGCGCATGGATAGTACTCCAGGGAAATGACAAGGGGGCTGCTTGTCTGAGCTGTGGAGATCTTGACCATTTAGTCTTCCTGCCTTCCGGGGATGCTGCTCTCACTCGCCGTTCTCGAAAATACTCGAAGCTCTCGGCCGTCGTCCTTAAATGGAGCAGAGCACGAAAACGTTATGAACGGCAGGGTTTACTGGTAGAGAATGCAGCAGTTGAGTTGGCGGAGCAAGATTGTAAGGCAGATGAACGCATTCGAGAACTGAGGCGCGCTCGCGCAGCTATTCGCAGAGCCGAACTTGATAAGGACTACATAGCAAGTTTTGCAATCCGTGTCCGTGATTTGTATCCGAATTGTCCGAATGGAAAAGAGAAAGTGATCGCAGAGCATGCCTGCCGGAAGTATAGCGGACGTGTCGGGCGGAGCGCAACGGCCAAAGAGTTGGATGAAAAAGCAGTTCGCCTCGCAGTCGCTGCCCATATTCGCCACCAGGAAACAAACTACGACGAACTGCTCCTGACGGGTTTCGAGAGATGGCAAGCGCGTGAACAAGTCCATGCTCAAGTCTCTCATGTGTTGGATGAATGGCAGTCAGCCGATTCCTAACCTATAGGGGCTATAAGGGTCTGACCACAGCAACTCATCAAAAATATATCATATTTTAAATTATTAGGCACAAATTTTGGCCTTAGACCTATCTTTTTTATCACCAAAAATGGCTTTCTAAGGAGAGTTTTTTAAATTGCCGCTCCTCACCTGCACGCTATAAGATAGTTTTTTTCAAGAAAGATGGAGTTGATTATGGCGTTTTTGGCGATATCGATTTAGAAGCTCATCTTGAATGGGTCGGGCAAGTCTGTTCATCGGTGAAGATACGGCCATATGAACCTCTTTGGAAAAGAGAACGGCGTGATCTCCTGAATGAATTTTTACAACTCGGTTTCAAGGCTACAATAATCGTTATCAAACAAGGTGCTTTGAGCAGCAGCTTTTTAGGCAGGACACTTGACCAACAGGTGATTACAGATATGGAAAAGACCGGGATTGATCCTTCAGGAGAAAAAGGAGAATACCACACGGTAGTTACCGATGGTCCAATTTTTTCTTCTGCAATTCATCTCCAACTAAAAGATCAGGTTGTTCGAGATGGTTACTGTTTTTTGGATGTTTCCTTTATTATTTGGGGCGCACCTGCTAAATTGGTGAGCGAAGATGTTAATATTCAAAAAAAGGTTAAGGAAGCATTAGATAAAGGTGTTCATATAACTGCATGCAAAGCCTGTGCAGATCAATTAGGCGTAACGAAAACTTTAGAAAAACTTAAAATTGAAGTCAAGTATTGGGGAGTCCCGCTTACGGAGATTTTAACCAGCGAGGAAAAACTGTTAACAATATAAAATGGAATATGGTACATTTGTTGAGAACATGCAAATCCTTTTAATAGTTTGGATTAATTATCCATATATTATAACCTAAATAAGGGAGATTTTTTACTCGATCTGCACGAATCTACCGTATTTACGGGGTAATTTGTGCCAAATGACATGGCATTTAGCTTCAGGCTTTAACAGAATCAAATAAAGGAATCGATAATGAGCAGACATAAAATCAAATTTCTCCCCCACAACAAAGAAATAACAGTTATGCATGGAGAAAACCTTATCCGCGCTGCCATGGAAGCAGGAGTCTACATTAATGCTTCCTGCGGTGGAGAGGGTGTATGCGGAAAATGCCGTGTTATTATCGAAGATGGAAGTGTTGAGGGAGGAATAACTGAAAAATTAAGCAAAGAAGATATTGAAAAGGGCTACCGTCAGGCTTGTCTGGCATCTGTTCAGAGTGACCTCGTGGTACGCATTCCCATAGAATCGGAAGTTGATATCAGTGTTCTTAACCTGCAAAAGACTCCCAGACGGAAAGCTCAAATCTGGGAAATGAATCTTGAGGAGTTAAAGGAAAGAGGTCTTTTCATGCCTCCGGTTGAAAAGAAATACCTGGAGCTCCCCGAGCCGACGTCACAGGACAATCTGCCGGATGTAACCAGACTGGTCTCTTTCCTGAAAGCCAAACACGATGAACATCGTCTTGTGGTTCAGCTTCCTGTAATCCGGAAAGTTTCTGATATTTTAAGAAAAGACGGCTTCAGGGTTACGGCAACACTTGCCCGGCCCGTCCATTCCGGAAGAAAGACACATATTATAAATATTCAGCCGGGAGATACAACGGATCGGAACTATGCCATTGCCGTGGATATCGGTACAACAACCGTCTACAGCCAGTTAATCGATCTCATAACCGGCGATGTACTGGCCTCGTACGGTGAATATAACGGGCAGATCAGCTATGGCGAAGACGTAATCAGTCGAATTATTTTTGCGGACAAACCCGGCGGCCTGCAAAAGCTTCACGAGGTGGTTATTACAAACATTAACCAGTTAATAAAAAAGATGGTTAAACGGGCCAGGATCGATCCTGACGAGATTTCCACCATTACTTTGGCAGGCAATACAACCATGACCCAGCTCATGCTGAAGGTCAACCCCAAATACATACGGCTTTCACCTTATGTTCCGGCTTCAACACTATTTGCGCCCATAAAGGCGATTGACCTAGATCTTTCCCTGGGAGACCATGTGACCGCACTGGTATACCCGGCGATTTCAAGTTATGTGGGAGGCGATATTGTGGCCGGCGTCATGGGGTCGGGAATGCACCTCGCCGAAGAAATTACTCTTTTTATGGACATCGGCACCAATGCCGAAATTGTGATCGGCAACAAAGATTGGCTTGCCTGCGCAGCCTGTTCTGCAGGACCGGCATTTGAAGGCGGCGGCCTCAAGTTTGGAATGAGGGCTGCAAAAGGGGCCATTGAGGATTTTTCTATGGATCCTATAACCTTGGAACCTATGAATCTCACCATCGGTAATGTCAGACCCAAAGGGATCTGCGGCTCAGGACTGATTATAATTGCAGCCACAATGTTTGAAATGGGTGTCATTGATAACCGGGGAAAATTCAACCGAGATCTGGATACCCCGCGCATACGTGAGACAGATGGCATTTTTGAATATGTGCTTGCATGGAAGGATGAAACTCGGATCGACAGAGATATTACCCTCACAGAACCGGATCTTGACAATCTCATACGCGCAAAAGGTGCCATATACAGTGGTTGTATAACCCTCCTTGAAGAGGTGGGACTGGGTATGGATGACATTGATCGCATTTTTTTGGCAGGGGGGTTTGGCAGTTATGTGGATCTGGAAAAAGCGATGACCATTGGTCTTTTGCCTGAAATAGATCCTGATAAAGTGAGGTTTATCGGTAACGGGTCTCTAATGGGCGCGAAAATGAGTTCTTTGACAAATCGCATCCGCAAAGATGTGGTGGAGGTTACGAAGAGGATGACAAACTTCGAATTGTCGGAAACCCTCTCTTTCATGAATAATTATGTGGCCGCTCTTTTTTTACCCCATACAGACATGGAGCAATTCCCCAAACTAAAGGCACGCCTTGAAGCCCGCAAGGCCTTACAACAAAGAACCATATCGAATCCAAATATGGGAGGTTGAAAATGAAGGTCTCGACAACCTAAATTAATACAGGCTACCCAAACCACGCTTACTGCGGGGTTTGTTGGTTAGATGTCATAGCAGAGAAACTTATCAAAAATAAACTCGGATTGCTACAATTAGCTTCATATTTGCAGAATGTATCCGAAGCGTGTCGTGTTATGGGTTACAGCCGAGATACGTTTTATCGGGTCAAAAATGCATATGAAGAAGGCGGCATTGAAGCTCTTAAGGAAAAGCCTTTGACCTTCACTAATTCTGTGTTAAAAAGATTGCGGACAAAATTAGCCTTTCGATAAACCGCACAGCCGAAAAAAATCGCAACGACTGATATTTCTATGTCCCAAATTCCGGATTTGCATTTTGAGACATTCCACCCATTTGAAGCAAAAAAGCCGAGGTTATTGTACCTTGTTGTTTAGGGAACTACTTATTAAACACACTAAAATTTTATTCATAGCTTATCAAGAGGAGCGTTTAAAATGGAAATTAAAACAATATTATGCCCGGTAGATTTCTCGGAAATCTCCGCTAACGCACTGGAATATGCGGTCTTTTTAGCGTCTCATCATCATGCTGACCTTCTGCTGCTGCACGTAGTGGAGCATCTTAATGAATTTGAGCATTACCAGATCCTTGTTTTCACGCCGCAGGAACTTTCGGAAAAAATGGAGAAGCAGGCACATAAAGAGCTAAACAAGTTAACCGAACAAATCAAAAAGACCATTAAAGTGGAAACCGTCATACGGCAGGGCAAGGCCTTTGTTGAAATCATCAAAGAGGCGAAGGAAAAAGATATGGACTTGATTGTGATGGGCAGCCACGGCAGAACAGGCATTTCGCACATGCTCATGGGCAGCGTTGCCGAAAAAGTAGTTCGCAAAGCCAACTGTCCGGTCCTGATTGTCAGAGAAAAAAACACTCAATTTGATATCCCATGAAAGCAAGCCCTTTTATGGGAATAACCGATGCGGTCAAAAAAATAAGCGGCTGGCTTGATGCCTGTCCCCATGACGTTAATGATTGTATCTAACGTTCGATGCCCAACAAAAACAAAAAGAAAGGTAATAGATAGTGCATATCGACGAACTAATAAAGAAATCGGTAGCGGGCGATGTGCTGTCACGAGAAGAACTTGTCTACCTGCTTAGCCTGGCGCCGGATTCTGCTGAAACTTACATGGTTATGGCTGAGGCAACCCGTCTTTCGAAAGAGCTGTCAGGCGGCAAGGCCGAAGTCCATGCTCAATTCGCGATCAATCTCGCACCGTGTACTTGCAACTGTCTCTTCTGCTCTTTCGCAAAGATCAACGGCGTCTTCAGCGTAGCGACAGAGCTGACCCCGGAGCAGGCCGTGGCCTACGCCCGCCAGTTTGAGAGTGACAGCGCGAATGCTGTGTTCATGATGTCAACGGCCAAGTACCCGTTTGAACGCTTCATTGAAATGTCGAGGGAGGTTAGAAAGAACCTGAAGCCCGAAACAACATTGATCGCCAACATCGGAGACCAGTCGCTCAAGAATGCAATCAGGCTCAAGGAGGCGGGCTTTTCCGGAGTGTATCACGCCGTTCGTCTGCGGGAGGGAAAGGACACCAGCCTTTCAGTGGAAAAGAGAAAACAGAGTATCAGCAACTTCAAGGAAGCCGGTCTTGAGGTGGGCACATGCGTCGAACCCGTGGGGCCGGAACACACAAACGAGGAGTTGGCTGAGATGATAGAATTCACGGCTTCCTTCAATCCCTCATACAGCGGTGCAGCCAGACGGATCTCCATACCTGGAACCGCGATAGCCAAACGCGGGGTAATCAACGAGATGCGTATGGCCCAAATAGTCGCTGTTACCAGATTGGGAATGCCACGATCTGTGATGGGCAACTGTACGCATGAGCCTTGTACTTTAGGTGCGATTGCCGGGGCAAATCTCTTCTGGGCAGAAGTCGGCGCCAATCCTCGAGACATTGAAGAAAAGACAGAAGAAGGCAGAGGTGAAACCGTTAGTAGCTGCAGATCTATTTTTCAGGAAAGCAATTGGGACATCTGGAGCGGTCCATCACGCTACTACAATGGCATCAAATAGAAGTAACATCGAACAAGGCTAATTCAGCTGACGCAAAAAGCCGCGAGGCTGATTGGCAGCGTCAGGCGGCGTAACACTCCAAAGAAAGGGGAAGGCAGAAAGGCTGAACTCAAATGAAAGCAATGGTATTGAATAAGCTCTGCGTTCTCGAAGAGAATCAGACCCCGCTGGAATTAATAGAGCTGCCAGATCCTGTCCCAGCAGGGGAAGAGATTCTGGTGAAGGTTTCAGCTTGTGGGGTTTGCCATACCGAGTTGGATGAGATTGAGGGCCGAACACCCCCACCGCATTTGCCCGTTGTTCTTGGTCATCAAGTGATTGGCCGCGTTGAAGCAACCGGAAATAGAGCCAACACTTTCAGAATCGGAGATCGGGTCGGCATCGGCTGGATTTACTCGGCTTGTGGAACGTGCAAGTTCTGCCTGGCAGGCAATGAGAATCTGTGCCAGGCCTTCAAGGCTACGGGCAGAGATGCCAATGGCGGTTATGCCCAGTATATGACGGCACCAGAAGGATTTGCCTATCGCATTCCCGATGGTTTTAGCGATGCTGAGGCGGCGCCTCTATTGTGCGCCGGCGCGGTTGGCTACCGATCTCTGAGATTAACCGGGCTCAAGGATGGTCAGAATATCGGTCTGACCGGATTTGGGGCTTCCGGCCACCTCGTTCTGAAGATGGTGAGACATCGGTATCCGAATGCAAATGTCTTTGTCTTTGCCAGAAGTGCAAAGCAGAGAGTATTTGCCAAAGAGCTTGGTGCGGTCTGGGCAGGGGACACCGCAGAGGTATCGCCGGAAAAGCTGAACTGCATTATAGACACCACGCCGGTATGGAGACCCATAGTGGAAGCTTTGAAAAATCTAGCGCCCGGCAGAAGATTGGTCATCAACGCGATCCGCAAAGAAGAGGTGGACAAGGACTATCTACTGCGGCTAGACTATCCCATCCATCTGTGGATGGAAAAGGAAATCAAGAGTGTCGCCAATGTCAGTCGAAGAGACTTGAGCGAGTTTCTGGCGCTGGCGGCCGAAATGCGTATCAAGCCCGAGATTCAGGAATTCGCCTTAGAAGAGGCCAATCAGGCATTGGTTGAACTCAAGACGAGAAGGATTCGAGGGGCAAAGGTTTTGAGAATAGGTTGAGCCAAGCTCGTCAGCCATCGTTAGGAGCTCGCCGCCTAACCCGTCTCTGGAGCCCTGGAGCCGACCGGGCAATCGAGATCCTTTCTGGAGTTTTCGTTGTGTCTGCCTCTACCTCTACCACCGGATTTTCTTTGCCACCGGTTTAACCCCTGTTGCCCTATCTCAGTTTTTCCAGGGTTGCTTAAGTTTTTATGTGAACTGCCCGAAAAGTAATAGAGCCATTTCAAAACCTTCCAGCAAGTGATTTTTGAGTCTTTTGCAGAAAAGCGCTTAGCCAATCGGAACGCAAAATTTGTAGCTGTTTGAGGGCGATATCCCGAGTTCTACAAATTTAGCCCTGATATCATCGGGATAAATTGCGCGAGCTTAGCACTTGGGAAAAGACTCAAACCAACGAACGGGAGGTTTTGAAACAGCTCCTAAGAAAGGACCAGGGAAGCTTTTAAGATGAGAGAAATATTCAGTGTTTTATTCCCCTATATTGTTATACTTTATATTTGACTGTATATCATATGTTAAAAGGCATCATTTTCTTTTTGTATCGAATTTTAGGGGTTACTTTAAGCTGATTAAGTCCGGGCTATGCATCAAGAGTGTATCGCCGCTTTCTCGTACATTCATTTCCCGTAACAATCCAGTACTCTTCACCAGCAGCGGTATTTACCTTCCCACCTCTGAACAGCATTGCCAAAACAACTTTTACCGGTCAGAGGATTTTACGTTTATCCCATATCACGACATGGACACGTTTGAAATTGATGGTAAGCGAGTCCGCTTAAACCACGGCAATTTCATAAACACCGCCTCCATATGTTACGCCAAGCACATCGGCAGTTTCATTCAGGAGTTAAAAGATTCAAAGCGATGGGAACGTCGCGATAAAATAAAGGCTTTTCTGGATGAAGCTAACGACTTTGGTCAAATCGAAAATCACGAGAAATCGTTTACTATTCCGTTTTCTTATTTAAAAATCTTATGTGCTTTCCTTTTTGTTTGTATATTTATTATACTCCCCATTGGTGTGTATGCGGATCATTCGGTATATTTTAATTTCCCAATCTTTGTCCTGATTATCCTTCTCATTTACCTTACGATCATCATTATGTCCTATACCATGCTCGGTAAGATTTACCCGGAAGAATTCGATCAAAGATTAAACACCATGCTTTCGGTCATCCTGATGCCGGTTGCCGCCATCCACGTGCTCAGTTACCTGACTCGAGATATTTATGCCAATTTCGACCCCCTCGCTATTGGCCGGGTCCTGCTTCCTCGAGACGATTTTCAGGGCCTGTTGAGAAAAGAGCTTTTTTATATTGACCAGGCAAAAACCCAGCATGACCCATGCGGATGGTCTGAATTCTGGGAATTAAGACAAAAATCAGTTATGGGTTTACTTGCCAAGACGAAAATCGATTTATCCGAACTACGGATCGCTCCTGATAAGAAGGATAGATCTGCTGCTGCGTATTGCCCGCTTTGTTATGCTGAGTATCGATTCGGTTTCAACCGATGCAGCGATTGCAGCATAAACTTGAAACCATATGAATAAAGCCGCCTCCTTTACAATTTGACATTCTTTCTTATACCTAAGTTAAGCGATTTTTCCGAAATCAAAAACCATCCTTTGCTTACCCGCCATGATGCAGAGAACACGTTTTTTCATAGGCAACGGTATATCCCCTTTAAATTACTAGATATTTTCCCTAAAGTTCTTAAGATAACCTGCCGACAAGTTTAAAAGGTGCTAAGGACTATCAATTGGAATACAAAGCTCATTTTGGATATGGCTATTTTCTCCTAACTAGTGTCCATCCATAAATGGTAGATTTTGGTTTCCGGCAAGGCCCGAGCGA
>CAZBOB010000119.1:0-11451 GCA_964492995.1 uncultured Desulfobacteraceae bacterium
TTCATCAGGGGACCAAGCTCATCCCCTGCGACTTCATCGGATTTGTTCAGCCGCTGAATCCTATCGGTCGCCACCACGACTTGCTATTGGCCAACGTGTTTGCACAGGCAGAGGCGCTGGCCTTTGGCAAAACGCCGCAGGAGGTCCGAGCCGAGAGCACATCCGCATGGCTGGTGCCGCACCGAACCTTCGAGGGCAACCGTCCATCCAGCACGATCCTCCTGGAACGGCTGACTCCGGAGGCACTGGGAAAGCTCGTCGCACTTTACGAACACAGCGTCTTCACTCAAGGCGTCATTTGGAATATTGACTCATTTGACCAGTGGGGGGTCGAACTGGGGAAGGCGCTTGCTGAGCGAATCATCCCCGAACTTGAGACCGGAGCCAAGTGCCAACTCAAGCACGACAGCTCAACCAACGCCCTGATCCGGCGCTACAGGATATCCAAGGAGAAATGATGCGCATTGGCATAGCTGCAGACCATGGCGGGTTTGAATTGAAAGCACAACTAACTGCGGCCCTCAAGGCCGCCGGTTATGAGGTGACGGACTTCGGCGCCCATGAGTTGGTTACAGGAGATGACTACCCGGATTTTGTGGTGCCCCTGGCCAGGGCGGTGGCGGGGGGTGAGGTCACCCGGGGCTTGGCCATCTGCGGCAGCGGGGTAGGGGCTTGCGTTGCGGCCAACAAGGTGCCCGGCGTGCGGGCGGCGTTGATCACGGATTCCTTCTCCGCTCATCAGGGGGTAGAGGACGACGACATGAACGTTATGTGTCTGGGCGGCAGGGTCACCGGACAGGCGCTGTCCTGGGATTTGGTCCAGACGTTCTTGAACGCCCATTTCAAGGGGGACGAACGGTTCAGGCGCCGTCTTGCGAAAGTGGCGGCGTTGGAAAGGACATGCGCATGACAACAAGTATCCCGCAACTCACGAAACCTGCGGCGTAGCAAAGAAAGGAAAATACCCATTATGAAACCCAATGACGACCAGCCCAAGCCGCCCGAATCGAAGCCGGGGAAGAAGTCCAATGCGACGGACGATCTGAAATCCCTGCCTCTGCCGGAAGTGGAGAAAATATTGGGGTCATCGCCGGACGGCCTCAGTCAAAACGAGGCGCAGAAACGGCTGACCCAATATGGACCTAACGAGATTGAAGAAAAGAAAACCAATCCGTTCCTGAAATTCCTCACCTATTTTTGGGGTCCCATTCCGTGGATGATCGAAGCGGCAGTGATCCTTTCGGCGGTAGCCCGGCATTGGCCGGATTTTTTCATCATCCTCCTTCTGCTTCTGGCCAACGCCGTGGTCGGATTCTGGGAAGAACGCCAGGCGGGCAACGCCATCGCCGCCCTGAAGGCCAGGCTGGCGATCAAGGCCCGAGTGAAACGTGATGGGAAGTGGATCACGCCGGCGGCGCGTGAGTTGGTGCCGGGCGACTTTATCCGCGTGCGCCTGGGCGACATTGTACCGGCGGATGCGCGCTTGCTGGATGGCGACCCGGTGGAGGTGGATCAGTCCGCGCTGACAGGCGAATCGTTGCCCGTCACGCGCAAATCCGGCGAGGCGGTGTTTTCAGGTTCGATCATTCGTCAGGGCGAAATCGGCGCCCTGGTCTATGCCACGGGTGCGAACACCTACTTCGGCAAGACTGCGCAACTGGTGCAGGAGGCGCACACCGTCAGCCACTTTCAACGCGCCGTGCTGAAGATCGGCAATTACTTGATCATCCTCGCAGTGACCCTGGTAGTTTTGATTCTGGGCGTCGCTCTCTTCCGCGGCGACCGGATGCTCACTACGCTTCAGTTTGCATTGGTGTTGACAGTGGCTGCGATTCCCGTGGCGATGCCTACGGTACTGTCCGTGACGATGGCGGTCGGCGCGCGCCTGCTAGCCAGGAAAGAGGCCATTGTGAGCCGGTTGGTGGCCATCGAAGAATTGGCCGGCACGGATGTGCTGTGCTCTGATAAGACCGGCACTCTGACCCAGAACAGGCTGACGCTGGGTGATCCGTTCAGCGTGAACGGCGTCCCCGCCGAGCAAGTTATCCTCAGCGCCGCGCTGGCATCACGCGCGGAAAATCAGGACACCATTGACCTGGCTGTGCTGAGCGGCCTGAAGAACGATCAGGCGCTGAAGGGTTATCAGGAGGTCCATTTCCAGCCGTTCGACCCGGTGCACAAACGCACCGAGGCTACGATAAAGGCGGTGGATGGAAGCACCTTCATGGTCGCTAAGGGCGCACCGCAGATAATCCTTGAGTTGTCGGCCAATGCCGGGCAGGTAAAGTCCGTCGTTGACGAAGCCATCGACGGATTCGCGAAGCGAGGGTTTCGTTCGTTGGGCGTGGCCCGGACAGACGCGCAGGGCCAATGGCAGTTTCTTGGCGTGCTGCCGCTTTTTGACCCGCCCAGAGAAGACTCTAAAGCGACCATCGCCACTGCCCACCAGATGGGCGTAAACGTGAAAATGATTACGGGCGATCAACTGGCCATCGCTCGGGAAACCGCCGGACAACTCGGAATGGGCACAAATATCCTCGATGCCGGCGGCTTTGGCGATACAAAGCATCATGAGACGGCGCAGTTGGCGGAATCCATCGAGAAAGCGGACGGCTTCGCCCAGGTGTTCCCCGAGCACAAGTTCCACATTGTAGACGTCCTGCAGCAACGCGGCCACATCGTCGGCATGACGGGTGACGGGGTGAACGACGCCCCCGCGCTGAAGAAAGCCGACTGCGGCATCGCCGTTTCGGACGCGACGGATGCGGCACGCGCGGCGGCGTCTATTGTGCTGATGACTTCCGGCCTGTCGGTAATCATAGATGCCATCAAAGAGAGCCGGAAAATCTTTCAGCGGATGAACAGCTACGCGATCTATCGCATCACCGAAACGTTACGCGTGCTGTTGTTCATGACGTTATCGATTCTGGTATTTAACTTTTACCCGGTGACCGCGGTCATGATCGTGATGCTGGCATTGCTCAACGATGGCGCCATTCTGTCCATTGCCTATGACAACGTGCATTACAAGGATCAGCCCGAGGCATGGAACATGCGCGTGGTGCTGGGCATCGCCACGGTGCTGGGCGTCGCCGGGGTTGTCTCCGCCTTCGGCTTGTTTTATCTCGGTGAGCGCGTCTTTCATCTCGACCGCGCGCACATCCAGACACTGATGTATTTGAAGCTGTCCGTGGCGGGACATCTGACGATCTTTCTCACGCGCACACGTGGCCCGTTTTGGTCCATACGCCCCGCGCGGATTTTATGGGTGGCGGTGGTCGGCACGCAAATCATGGCGACGTTGATAGCGGTTTATGGGCTGTTTATGACACCCCTCGGCTGGAGTTGGGCACTGTTCGTTTGGGGCTATGCGCTGGTCTGGTTTCTCGTGAATGACCGCGTGAAACTGCTGGCGTATCGGATTTTTGACCCAAAGGAGCCGGCGCTGTTGGCTAGAAAACGGTTCGATTCTGAGCTCCGGACTGCTTAGCAAGCCTATGAATTTTTCGACCGGCAAGGCCACCAAATGAAGGTCGAAAACACATCTCGAATATAAACTGTATGGAAAGGAGATAAAAGGGAAATGAAAACTAAAACACTAAAAAAGGCGAATCTGGTGTTCATCACAGCTGTCTTTTTCGCAATTGCTTCGGTTTCATTCGCTGCACAAACGTCGGCGGACAAGACGACGACTAAAGAGATCAAGAGGAAGGTGGCGGAAGCTGCCGAGGCAATCAAGAACTATTCCGTCGATCAGCGCGATGAAGTCCTTAAGAAGGCGAAAGCTCTCCTGAAGGACATGGACGCCCGCATCGACCCCATGGAATCCCGGCTTAATGAAAAATGGGACCAGATGGATCAGTTCGCCCGCAAGAAAGCGACGGCCACCCTGACAGCGCTCAGGAAACAGCGCAACGAGATTGCCGAGTGGTACGGCGGATTGAAGCATAGCTCCAACAATGCGTGGGAAGATGTCAAAATAGGCTTTTTAAAGAGCTACCAGGAGCTTCGGAACACCTTCGATAAAGTACAGAGTGAATTTTAGAAAAACAGATCCACTCCTAAAATGAAAGAAAGGGTATGTATGAGCTTAACCATCTATTTTTTGCGACACGGGGAAACCACTTCAAGCCGGACAGGTGGTTACTGCGGGACTCTCGACCCGGATCTAACGCCGGAAGGTCATCAGATGGCAGAGGATTTTGCCGATGCTTATAAATCTCTTCCATGGGTTGCGGTCTTTTCCAGTCCGCTGCGCCGTGCCATAGCCACGGCCAGACCTCTTTGCGAGGCGGCAGGAATACGAATGCAACTCAAGGAAGGGCTGAGGGAAATTGCTTATGGTCAATGGGAAGGCAAAACCCCTGAAGAGGTGAATCGCGAGTTTCATGATGACTATGTTCGCTGGTTAACTGATCCGGGGTGGAATGCTCCCACCGGAGGACAAAAAGGCATCGATATCGCTCGGCGCAGTTCGCTTGTGATTGAAGAAATTGAGAAAACTTACGCTACAGGAAATGTCCTCGTCGTTTCTCACAAGGCCACGATCCGGATTATGCTGTGCTCGCTGTTAGGCATTGACGTGTGGCGTTTTCGCGATCGCATTAGCATGTCTGTAGGCGCTATTAGCATCGTGGAAATTGCGGTGCACGGTCCTTTATTGCACAAGATGGGCGACCGGGCCTATCTGAGGGAGCACCTGCGCAAACGATCGGGCACATAGACCCCTGAGTCAGCCAACACGAAATACATCCAGAAAGGAAAAATCATCATGGGCAGCTCAAAAGAGACTGAAAAATTAGAAGAACTGGCCAGACTGATGCGGTATTATATTCTGACCGCCACCACCCATGCGGGTTCCGGCCACCCTACCTCTTCTCTGTCGGCAACCGAACTGATGTGCGGTCTCTTGTTCGGCGGCATCTTCAGATACGATACCGAGCGGCCGGAGCACCCGAACAACGACCGTCTGATATTCTCCAAAGGCCATGCTTCGCCGCTGTATTATGCGCTGTGGGCGGCTGCCGGCAAACTTTCCGAAAATGACCTCATGACCTACCGGAAATTCGGAAGCCTCCTGGAAGGTCACCCGACGGTGTCCTTCCGTTATGTTGACGCCGCGACCGGTTCTCTTGGCCAGGGCCTTTCCATTGGCGTGGGCCTGGCATTAAACGCCAAATATCTCGATAAACTCTCGTACCGGACGTATGTCCTTCTCGGCGACAGCGAAATGGCCGAGGGATCGCAATGGGAGGCCATGGAAATAGCTGCTTATTACAAACTGAACAACCTCATTGGCATTATCGATGTAAACCGGCTGGGCCAGCGCGGCGAAACCCTGTACGGGCACGATCTGTCGGCCTATGAAAAGCGAATTTCAGCCTTCGGGTGGGAAACCATTGTCATTGACGGCCATTCCTATCCCGCGGTTCTTGATGCTTATCAAAGAGCGTTGAATGCTACGGACCGGCCGGCCATGATCATTGCAAAAACCATCAAGGGCAAGGGTGTCTCATTTGTCGAGGACCAAAACGGATGGCACGGCGTCGCTCTTTCAAAACAGGACTGTGAGCGCGCCGTAAAAGAGCTGGGAGCCGTTGACAAATCAATCCGGGGACGGATTTTAGAACCGGATGCGATTAAGCCGGAAGAGGTCGCCCCCCGCGCACCCGAACCCATTTATTACCCATCCGGCGAATCCGTTGCCACCCGGGATGCATACGGCAATGCATTGAAACGGCTCTATCCCCAATTTCCGAAGATTGTGGGTGTCGACGGGGAGGTGAGCAATTCCACCCGGACGGAAATATTCAAGGAAGCCTATCCCAACCGGTTTTTTGAAATGTATATCGCCGAGCAAAACATGGCCGGAGTCGCCCTCGGCCTCCAGTGTCGGGGGAAAATTCCTTTTGCGTCCAGTTTTGCCGCCTTTCTGACGCGCGCGTTTGACCAGGTTCGGATGAGCCAGTATTCGGATGCGAACATCAAATTCATAGGATCTCACGCCGGGACATCCATCGGCGAGGACGGCCCTTCGCAGATGGGACTGGAAGATATTGCCATGTTCAGGACCATCCACAACGGTGTGGTCCTATATCCTTCTGACGCGGTGTCCGCGGAAAAGATCGTTGAACAGGCGGCGCTATATAAAGGTATCGCATATATCCGCACCACACGCATGAAGACACCGATCCTCTATGATACAGACGAGCAGTTTACCATCGGCGGAAGCAAAATTTTAAAGAAAAGTGCTAAAGATGCGGCCACCGTCATCGGTGCCGGCGTGACGCTCCATGAAGCCCTTAAGGCATATGACGCGCTTAAAAAAGAAGGCATTCTCATTCGCGTTATCGATCTTTACAGCATCAAGCCCATCGATGAAAAAACGCTTCAGCAGGCCGCAAAAGAAACATCGTGCATTATCACTGTCGAAGATCACTATCCCGAAGGCGGTATCGGTGAGGCGGTCAGGAGTGGGCTGGGCACGGTCTTTGTTCCGCTTTTCTCACTGGCGGTGAGAAAAAAACCCAAAAGCGGCAAACCCCGGGAACTACTTGATTTTGAAGAGATCTCAAAGGACGCCATTATTAAAAAAGTCAAAGAAAATCTTTAATAAAATCGTATGCATCAGGGCATCGCCGCCCGCCACGGCGGAAAAAAGAAAGGAGATGGCGCGATGAAGCAAAACCCGCTGCTTAACATACAGGAATTTGGACAGAGCATCTGGCAGGACTATATCCAAAGAAACATCATCCTGTCCGGAGAACTCAAACAGCTCATCGACGAAGACGGCATCCGGGGAGTCACCTCCAACCCGAGTATCTTTGACACGGCCATTGCCGGCAGCCACGATTATGACGATGATATTCGCGCCATGGCACTGGAAGACAAAAGCATCGAGGAAATTTACCGGTTTTTAACCGTCCGGGATGTCCGTCAGGCAGCCGACCTTTTCAGGCCGCTGTATGACAGCTCTGAAGGAAAGCACGGGTTTGTCAGCCTGGAGGTCAATTCGCATCTGGCCCATAACGTAAATGGCACCATCAGGGAAGCACGCGAGCTGTGGAAGGCGCTGGACCGCCCGAATGTGTTTATCAAAGTGCCTGCCAATAGGGAAGGCTTGAGCTGCATCCGCCGGCTTATCGGAGACGGCATCAACGTCAACGTCACGCTGCTGTTCGGGTTGCCGCGATACCGGGAAGTGACCGATGCCTTTATCAGTGGACTGGAAGACCGGGCTGCACAGGGAAAACCTATCGATCGGATAGCATCCGTGGCCAGTTTTTTCTTGAGCCGGATCGATGCCCTGGTGGATCCTTTGCTTGAAAAGATCTTTAAAGGAGGCACGGAAAAAAGCGGCCTGGCCAAAAAGTGTCACGGCCAGGTGGCCATCGCCAGCGCCAGGCAGGCCTATCAGATATACAAAAAGATTTTCTGGGATGAGCGTTTTCAGAAACTCGCGAACCAGGGGGTCCGGCCCCAGCGCTTACTATGGGCCAGCACCAGTACCAAGAACCCGGAATACTCCGATGTCAAATATGTCGAAGCCCTTATCGGTCCGGACACCATCAATACCTTGCCGCAGGAGACGATTAAGGCTTACTGGGATCAGGGCAACCCTGCCGCCCGGCTGGAGGAGCACCTGGATGCGGCCAAGGACGTACTTAAAAGTCTTTCCGCGCTTGACATCGATATCGATAAAATCACCCAGCAGCTCGAAGATGAAGGCGTTGAGAAATTCAACAAGCCGTATGACAGCCTCATGGAAACGCTCAAGAAAAAGCGGGCGTCAGCTTCGAAACTCCGGTGAAGATATTTACCGCATCGCTTTGGATTGTGCGCCCAGGTGCCGTCCGAAGAAGTCGTCTATATCGATGATCGGGCCATGTTCGTTGAAGTCGCGCAAGGGTTTATGGATTTAAGGGATTGTTCATACCGGATTCAATTCCACCCGGAAGAGGCTGAAAGAAATGGGACTTGAAATTCATGTATAAAAGTAAAAGCCATCCGGACTCTGAATTCAACATCCCATAAAAGAGGATGCGCATAAAGAAACAAAAAAAATACTGGGAGAAATAAACATGACAGATCATAATCAAAAATGCGATATCGGATTGATCGGGCTGGGGGTGATGGGACGCAATTTTGCGCAGAATATGTCCGATCATGGTTTTTCAGTAGCAGGATATGACCGGGATAAACAAAAAATTCAGGCGTTGATGTTTGAAAAGACGAAACAACAGGATCTTCGCGCCGGTCATGATATCAAAGAATTTCTCGGGCTGCTTTCCCGGCCCCGAGCTGTGATGATGCTGGTGCCCGCGGGCGATCCGGTGGACGCGGTTATTGATGAACTCCTGCCGAATCTTGAACCCGGGGATCTCATCATCGACAGCGGCAACTCCCGTTTTACGGACACGAACCGGCGCATACGAATGGTTGAAGACAAGGGATTTTTGTGCCTGGGAATGGGAATGTCCGGCGGAGAAAGCGGCGCGCGCCACGGCCCCAGCCTGATGCCGGGCGGCACCCTCAAAGGATATGACAGCGTCAGCAATATTCTTGAGGCCGCTGCCGCCCACGTGGACAAGGACCCCTGTGTGGCGTACCTGGGACCCGGTTCGGCGGGACACTATGTCAAAATGGTACATAACGGGATTGAATACGGGTTGATGCAGCTTATTTCCGAAACCTATGACCTGATGAAACGGGGCCTGGGTATGCAGCCCCATGAATTGCATGCGGTATACGATCGCTGGAACAAAGAAGAGTTAAACAGCTATTTAATTCAAATAACCGCTGATATATTCCTTCAGAAAGACGACAAAACCGGAAAACCCCTCATTGACGTGATTCTGGATGAAGCCAAACAGAAAGGCACCGGAGAATGGACCGTCTGGGACGCCTTAGACCTTCAGGTGCCGACCTTTAATATCGACACTGCGGTCATGATGCGAGACATGTCTGCATATAAAAATCAACGGGGAAAAGCCGGCCACATGCTCAAGGGACCAGGCCCACACTTTGAAGGCGAAAGGAACCATATCATCCACCAGATCAAAAATGCGCTCTATGCGGCCATGATCATCACCTATGCCCAGGGCCTGGCCTTGCTTGCAAAAGCTTCTAAAACCTATCAATATAACTTGAATCTGGAAACCGTGGCACGCATCTGGCGAGGTGGATGCATTATCCGGGCGGCCTTGCTGGAAGACATCCGATCCGCCCATAAATCTAATCCTGATTTGGAAAATCTTCTTTTTGACGGGCATCTGGGCCAAGCCGTGGTTGCCCGGGAAGCGGACCTGAGAGATGTGGTTCGCACCGGTGCGGCATCGGGACTGCCGATGCCGGGTCTGATGATGGCCCTGTCCTACTTTGACGCCTTCCGCAGCGGCTGGCTGCCGGCAAACCTGATCATGGCCCAGCGCGACTATTTCGGCGCCCATACCTATGAACGGGTGGATGAAGAAGGCACCTTTCACACGAAATGGGGAAAACAATAAGGAGGCCACATGGAAGATAAAAAACGCAGCGATCCGACTGTTTTCATTATTTTCGGCGCATCGGGCGACCTGACGTGGCGAAAACTTGTGCCCGCGCTCTACAACCTGTATTTAGGCGGCTGGATGCCCGAAAAATTTGAAGTCATCGGCATGAGCCACGATGAGATGAGCGATGAAAAATTCCAGGATCATCTGCAGGACGGCGTGAATCAATTCTCCCGCCGGGGCAAGGTAAAAGATGAAGAGTGGAAAAATTTTGCCCAAGGCCTCCATTTTAATCACGTGGACCTGAACGATACAAAAATATATAAGGATCTGGCCAAGATGCTCTCTGCCCGGGAAAAGAAATGGGGTGCGGAAGCAAACCGCATTTTCTACCTCGCCCTTCCGCCTGACATGATTGAACCCGTGGCCCGGCATCTGGGGATCGCGAAGCTGAATCTAGCACGGGAACGGGCCCGGATTGTCGTTGAAAAACCTTTCGGACACGATCTTGATTCGGCACGCAATTTAAACCGTCTTCTGACCGAGATTTTTGAAGAACGGCAGATCTTTCGCATCGATCATTACCTGGGCAAGGAAACCGTACAGAATATTCTCGCCTTTCGTTTCGGCAATGCGCTTTTTGAGCCCGTCTGGAACCGTCAGTTTATCGATCACATTCAGATTACCGTGGCCGAAGCGGTGGGTGTCGGCCACCGAGGGGCTTACTACGACAAGGCCGGAGCACTCAGGGACATGATCCAGAACCACCTGCTGCAGATCCTCTGCCTGATCGCCATGGAAGCACCGGTTTCTTTTAACGATAACGAAATACGCAACAAAAAGGTGGATGTGTTGCATGCCATACGGCCGATTCTGACGGAACAGGTGCACCAGTTCGCCGTCCGAGGCCAGTATGGCGCGGGAAAAATTGATGGAGAAACCGTTAAAGGGTATTATGACGAAGAAAATGTCGCCGAAAATTCCTTCACGGAAACATTCGCCGCCGCCAAATTTTATGTGGACAACTGGCGATGGCAGGGCGTCCCTTTTTTTCTGAGAACCGGCAAACGGCTGCCGGCGAAAATCTCAGAGATTCTCATTCAATTCAAACCCGTTCCCCATGAAACTTTTCCGGCATCCGCGACCCTGGATTTGCGCCCCAACCGGCTTTTGATCGCTATCCAGCCTGAAGAAGGAATTCTGCTCCGGTTCCAGGTCAAAAAGCCCGGTCCCATGATGCATCTTTCCCCGGTGATGATGCAGTTTTACTATCGGGAAGCCTTTAAAGTGGTGCCTCCGGAGGCGTATGAGACGCTGCTGCTCGATATCATGAAAGGGGATGCCACTCTTTTTTTGCGCAAGGATCAGACAGAATCGGCCTGGTCGGTTATCGCACCGATTATGGAGGTCTGGAATATGGTGAAATCGGCCGATTTCCCAAACTACCAGGCAGGGACCTGGGGACCGGAAGAGGCCGACACATTGATCGCCCAGGACGGTATCAGCTGGATCACCCCCACCCCCCTCCAGTGCCAGGATGATACGGCTGTGTGCAGTATCACCACGGAGCCGCGGCTATGATCCGCACTCTGCCTGATCCGGAATCGTTAAGCCGGGAGGCGGCCGCGCTTTTTGTCCGGCAGGCGCAGCTTTCCGTAACCAAGCGGGAACGCTTCGCCGTGGCGCTGTCAGGGGGACACACCCCCCGGCGTCTTTATGAGATATTGGCCGGTCCGCCCTTTCGTGATGAAGTCGCCCAAGAGAAAACACACGTTTTCTGGGGAGATGAGAGATGCGTGCCGGCAGATGACAGGCCAGAACCCAACGGAAAGGAAACATCATGCCAAAGAAATTAGAATCCAAGAATGTCGAGCAATTACTGGCTGAGGCCGATGAACTCATCCAACAGATTAATTCCGATGCCATCAAAGACATGGAAGAAGAGCATCGCATCCAGTTT
>CAZBOB010000120.1:0-11411 GCA_964492995.1 uncultured Desulfobacteraceae bacterium
CGCTCGTGCACCAAATTTTGCTCCCAAAATTATCAATTGCAGATTTTAGGTTATAAGCAATTGATTCTAACCCCATCTTTCCTTCGAAATTTTCACCTTTAACATAAGAAAATTTATTATTAAATAATTTATCTTATTGTCCCTCTCGAGCCAACCCCCATTTAATTATTCGGCACAAAATTCCTAACGATATATATCGTATTGATATATAATTGAATATATAATAGTTACTCCGCGATTTATAAAAATTAATCTATTTCCACAGAATTGGCACCCTATTTGCTTTTATAATAAGCAATTTTACCAATAGCGAAAGTTGGGAATCGAGCCAGAAAGGCGCAAGTAAAATGTCTGTAAGTTATATTCCTGAAAAAGTTAAAATCCGGCTTTGGGGCAAAGCTGCCGGGCGTTGCCAATATGATGGTTGCAACAAGCCTCTGTGGTTGGATTCACTTACCAAGGTCGAATTTAACGCCGCCTATATCGCCCACATCATTGCCGACAATCCGGGTGGGGCCCGTGGTGACGCAGACCTTTCGGAAAAGCTAAAGGCCGAGATCTCTAATCTCATGCTGATGTGCGATGAACACCATCGGTTGATCGACCGTGAGGATGTTAAGAAGCACCCTGTGGAAAGGCTGCGCGCAATGAAGCGCAAACACGAAAAGCGGATCGAGTTGCTGACATCGCTTATGGAAAACAAGCGAAGCTATGTGCTCCTGTATGGGGCGAACGTTGGCCAGCACAATGCGGCGGTAAGCTGGAAAAAAGCAACCCAGGCTATGCTGCCCAACTGGTATCCAGCAGAGAAACCTGCCATCGAACTGAGCCTGAAAAACAGTTCTTTTCAGGATCACGAGAAAAATTACTGGTTAATCGAGCAGGAAAATCTTCACAGGAAATTTAATCAGTTCGTTACGCCAAGACTTGCTGCCGGGCATGTGGAGCATTTTTCAATTTTCGCTCTCGCTCCCCAGCCACTGCTCATAGAACTTGGTCGTTTACTTTCAGATATCCCAGCTGCTGAGGTGTACCAACTTCATCGTGAAGAGCCGAACTGGGTATGGCAAAAGCACCCGGAAGGTTTTGGCTTCATATTACATGAAACTGATGACGGCAATGAAACCGTGGCGCTCAATCTTTCGTTGAGCGCGACTATTGATAATTCTCGAATTACCAACATGCTTGGCAGCAAAGTTTCGATTTGGACGCTGACGATTGAAAACCCCAACAACGATTTCCTGAAAAGCCGAGAACAATTAAGCCTTTTCCGCCAAAAATTCAGGCAGCTTCTCGACCGAATAAAATCAAAGCACGGACAAAATACTATTTTACATCTGTTCCCGGCTGCCCCTGTTTCTGTTGCCGTCGAAATCGGGCGGGTGTGGATGCCCAAGGCCGATCTACCGATTCGAATTTATGACCAGAACCGACAAACCGGCGGCTTTTCAACAGCATTTGAAATTTTTAATAAATATTAAAGGAGAATAGAGTCATGAATTATGATTTAAAATCACAATTAAATAAATTCTTCCGGCATCTGGTGGAGTCGCTGGATATTTCCGAAAACCACTATAAGCAAGCGGAAGAAAGATACCAAGCTGTCAGTAAGTGGCTGGGGCGTGATGAATCCAGAGTAGCCTCATTTGATCCGGAAATTTATCCGCAAGGCTCTTTTCGGCTCGGCACGGTTATCAAACCCATATCCGACGCAGAAGAGTATGATATTGATCTTGTATGTGAGTTGGGCCTTAGTAAAGACCAAGTCAGTCAGAAGCAGTTGAAGGAATTGGTCGGCTACGAAATCAAGGGTTATGCCCGTGCCAATAATATGAAATCCCATCCTGAAGAAGGTCGGCGCTGCTGGACAGTGAACTACGCTGATGGTGCTCAGTTCCATATGGATATTTTGCCTGCTATTCCGGATGGGAGTTCCTTTAAGTTGCTGCTGGAATCAAGAGGGTATTCAAATGATTGGACTGACCAAGCTATCGCTATTACGGATAACACGCTGCCCAATTATAGCTGGCTGGACACCGATTGGCCGCGCAGCAATCCCAGGGGATATGCTGAATGGTTCAAACTGCAAATGAAAATCCAGTTCGAGACAATGCGGATGGCTATGGCTGAATCATTTCGCGTAAGCATCGAAGATATCCCGGAATACAGAGTCAAAACGCCGCTCCAGAGAGCTATCCAGATTTTAAAACGGCATCGAGATATCATGTTTGCCCATGATACAAAACACAAACCGATCTCGATCATCATTACAACGCTTGCAGCTCATGCCTACAATAACGAGCCGGATATTTTGGAGGCTTTGATCAACATTGTTAACGGCATGCCCCATTACATAAAAAAATACGATGCTTACTGGGTGTCCAACCCGGTGAACCCGCTAGAAAATTTTGCCGACAAATGGAATGAGTACCCACAGAAGGAACGAAACTTCAAACGCTGGTTACAGCAGGTTAATGATGATTTGAATGCAGCACTACGACAAAGAGATGTTCGAGCTGTTGGAGATACACTGAAATCGGGTTTCGGCGAAAAAGTCATAAACGAAACCATGAAGAACTTTCCAAGCTCAGGAACAAGCAATACCTCTGCCCTTGTAATTGGAAAATCCCGGTTGCCCAGCAGATTTAATGTTCCTCACCGGCAAGCGCCACTGTGGCCAGTCAAGCGACAATATTCTTTATCCGTATCGGGGCGTTATAAAAACAGGAACGGATGGCACTCTTTCAAAAGTGACAGCCGTCCTTTGCCCAAGAACCGTGAACTTCTCTTTTCTGCCAAAACAGATGTGCCGAAGCCATTCAATGTCTACTGGCAGGTAGTCAACACTGGTGAACAGTCAAGGCGCGCCAATGATTTGCGAGGCAAAATCTTTCAATCCACGACAGCCGGGGTTGGTGGGCTGACCCAGAATGAATCAACGAAATATAGAGGCATGCACTGGATCGAATGCTTTATTGTCAGGAACGGGGTTTGCCTGGCGCGCAGCGGGGAATTTGTCGTCAATATCGAATGAACCTTCGTTCGTCAAACAAGGGGATTCTGTTTTTTAAAGATACCCGCAGAAAAAACTACCAAAATTTGTTCCTTCCGGTTATCGTGTAAGACTGAAAAGATGGATAGAGCAGCCTGGTGGGGAAAAATATCATCAACGATTTATTCTAACCGATTATAATAACTTTCAAATATATTTAATTCCAAAGGAGAATGGAATGGTTAACAAAGCCCTTAAATTCCTTTCATCGGAAGATGCGATCAATGAAGTCTTTGTCGACCTGGCAGTGCATCCTGATAAATGGTACGATTTAGCTTTATTTGCAAAAGTATATAGCTTTTTGACCAAAGGAATAGCAAAGCCGGGAGAAGCCAATTCCAACGCAGAGAATATCGCGGAAAAAGGGATGTGGTACGCAGCCAAAGGAGAAAAAATTGAAAAATTTATCCCGGCTTATGATTTTAAAAATCTCGCAATCGATCTGATTCCCAAAGTAAAATCCAGAATTGATGAAATTGCCCAAGTTTATGCATGGACAATGTGGGTAAACACCTTTGCAGGCAAAGGTCCTGATAGAGAGGAAGGCATATGGATTGAAACGGAAATGGAAAAATTTCAGTGTACTCAGTGCGGGAACTGTTGCCTGAAATTACACGACGCATACTGCACCTCGGTTGATATGGAGGATGTGCGGCGTTGGCGGAACGAAAAGCGTTGGGACATTCTCGAGTGGGTCGATATTATAAGGGTGGGAGAAGAGGAACTGTTCGCGGATATATGGTTCAGTCCCACGACCGGTGAGGAAACTACCAGATGCCCGTGGCTCCGAAAACTGCCAAACAAAAATATTTACAAATGCAGAATTCACGAAACCAAACCGTCACATTGCCGCAATTTCCCAAAATCAAAGAAACATGCTCTGACAACCGGGTGCAGAGGTTTCGGAGACGACCCAACCTTTGAGCTGGTAAAACGCGATCTGGAAAAGCTCTACGATAATTCGCAGAAAATTGAGAAATAGTATAATAAAAAATGCTTATGTATTAACCTGCATTGATTCTATGGGAAAGCCAGACATTCCTTCCAGGTTCAGTTTCGGAAGAAAGGAATGCCAGGCACTAAGTAGCGATCAGAAAGGGACCAAGCAGGCACCAAGCAGGGTTGGGGCAGAGTTAGGGCAGAGTCGCAGCCAGAGTTACGGCCAGAGTCGGGACGGATTGACGACAATAGATGTACTTCTCAATACATTGTTCATCTTGACGAAGGACAATATGTGATTCGCTATCAGCAATATAAAGGCACTCCCCCGGCTTTTGACATTGTTGGCCAGCCTTTTGTCAGAAACAACTGATTCTCACCCAGTCTTTCTTTCGATATTTCCATCCATGATATAAATTTTATTACACCACGTAGACCTACCTTTCTTCATCGCCCTCAAATATTTCCAGCTTAAAATGGAACCCCTCATACGCCATTAACATCCTGCCAAACTCATGCCATGAAAGCTCCTTGCCATCAATAACAAGGCAAGGCACTTCACCGTCAGTTTCATCATCCCAGGTTATATGACCGCGCACGATATCTTCCTCCGTAATGTTGTACCGTGTTAGATCGCCGGGTTCAATGTGCTTCCGTTTCAATTCACGCCCCATACGATCAACAAGCTTTGTGAATAAACCGAACAGATCATCTTCGGCATCACCATATATGGAAAATTCATAACCTTTGGGAGCATTATTCTTAATTTCCAGAGCCTGAATGGTCACTTTATCTCCTAAAAGGCGGGTCTGAAAGTGGAACGTGTGCTTCTCACTATCCTTATCCGCCAAAATAATCGGATGAAAGGCCAAGTGTTCAAAATCCAATCCAATTGCTTCAGAAATGGATTCATTATAACACCGGGTGCAGAGAAAGCGCCTCGTATTTCCTTCAGAAGAATAGACTCCATCATAAGTCGACACTGTAGCTCCACAGATGTCACACGGCTTTTGTATGGAATTGCTGTTCATATTATTTTCACCTTTATTCTTCCTAAACGGACAATCGCTCAACTCAGGTCTTTTAAACGGTTTCGCATACTATGTTATGCCAACCGCAATATCAAACATCGCCTGAAGAATCCAAAAGTTTCCAGATTTTGTCGGGGTTGCGCAATTTGTATTTTTTCAGCATAGAAACATACCGGTCATTGTCAAAAGGTTTCTGGTGTTTCATGGTATCAAACATCAGTGGAACCAGAATGGCGCCGATCAGGTGAATCGTATCGTGATGGGAACATTTCTTTTTCCGCATGGCATTGTAAAACTGGAATACTTCAATGGGGTCTTTGGCCGCAAGCTGATTCTCGATCACGGTGTGGATGGTGATGTGCAAAAACGGGTTGACGTCGGTGTCCGGATCAAACTCCCTGTCATGCAGAACGTCCGCGAATTCAAATGCATTGAAAAATTCGTCTTCATGCAGCAGCATAGCTTCTGCCAAACGCCTGTCCTCATCACTCAAACTGTCCAGTTCGTTGTTTTTGGCCTTTTCCCAGAGAAAATGGAGATGTTCGCGGTTTGCGGACCTGAATAGCTTAAGGGCCTCATGTTTCATCAATTATCTCCTTATTTATGTTAATTTGTGTGCATCATGCTTAGTATAAACACATTAGACCATTTTTTTAACCCCAAAAAAAAGTTTTCCCTCAGAATATAGATGATTATATGTCGAAAAAAAACATGGTTATTGTTAAGCATTTAATATCTGAACAATTTATCGGCCGAGGCTTTTACTGTGACTTTCCTGCTTATAAGATTTGAGAACAATCAATTCTTTGCCGTATAACCCCTTATTGACACAATTCTCCTGATAGCTTATTCTTTCCAGAATTTAAAACTTCAACTTTGTAATTATTATGTTTCATAAGCATACACAATGAATAAAGAATTGCATGTTGTTGTGATGCCAAACGGCTCACTGCAGACAGAATGGGTCGAAACAAAAGAAACAATAAATAAAAGCACCCGGTTGCTACAACAGGAAATCTTTAACAGGTTTACCGCCGATGCCCATGCCGGTCTTCTTTATTTGGGTTTTTGTGATAAAAATATTACCCTTACTCCCTCCCTTGAATACTGGCGAAGTTTTGCGGGACAGTATGCCCGGGAACTGAGCCGGACACCTGAACTGGAAACCCTTCGCCATAAAGTCGACATTTCCGTTGATAAAAACCAGCTCGTTAAATTTGCAAACAGCGCCCCTTTGATGCTCGGCTCCGAATACATAAACGCTGAATTGCTTGAAACTGTATGGTTAAAACTGAATACGGCATTTACGCGGGCAATAAAATTGTACAAGGGAACCGTTGAAGAATTTATCCGCACATATAGTCCTGATGTACATCTGGTGGGCCGGGTATTTTTTCATCTGGTTGAAAATAAAGACGAAGATTATCCCTTTGCGTTTTTGGCCACGTATTCGACCCGACTGAACAAACAGGGAAAATCAAAGCACCTGCCCCTTAAATATGCATTAAAAGAATATGAAAACCAAAAGGACAAATTGTTGGAACTGCTGGCAACCGTTCATTTGGCTGCCAGGAAAAGCCTCTTTTTAGCCGATCTTCTCAACACCGGAGAACTGTTTCACCCCATGTCCTGGAAGCCGTCGCACGCCTTTTCATTTTTAAAGGAAGTCTCCATTTATGAAGCCTGTGGTATCTTGTGCCGCATTCCGAACTGGTGGAAGGGAAAACCATCCAGGGTGGGAATCAATATCAGTATCGGCAACGCAAAACCGTCTCTGGTCGGTATGGATGCGCTTTTGAATTTTGATGTGCGGCTGAATCTTGGAAATACCGCTATTTCGGAAAAAGAGGCGAAACGACTCCTGCAGGAGTCAGAAGGACTTGCCTTTATCAAAAATAAATGGGTGGCGGTGGATCCTGACAAACTGAAACAGACCCTGGATGCATATGAAAAAGCAAAAAAAATGATGGCCGAACAAGGCTTGAGTTTGAAAGATGCCCTCCGATTACAGCTAAAGCCTGAAAAGCTGCTGGATGTTGATGCTGCTGAAATAAACTGCAGTGTTTCAAATGGGAAATGGCTCGAGTCGGTCATTAAAAAGTTGCTCAACCCGGATTTGATTTCTTCACAAAAACCCGGCAAAATGTTTAAAGGCAAGCTAAGGAAATATCAGCAAAACGGTTTGGACTGGCTCCTTTTTTTACACTCTTTTCCCTTTGGCGCCTGTCTGGCCGATGATATGGGGCTGGGCAAAACCGTCCAGGTACTCGCCTTTTTGAATATTTTGGCATCCGATCTCAAAAAATCAGGGTCAAGTCGTCAAGCCAGCCTCCTGGTCGTGCCTGCTTCTCTTATTTCCAACTGGGTCAATGAAATACGGCGTTTTTCTCCTGAGTTGAAGTATTTTGTGGCCCATCCCGGTTCAAATTCAGAGGCAAAGGCACACGTAAAAAACAAAGCTGCTTTGAATGCATCCGATCTGGTGATTACGACCTATGGACTGGTTCAAAAATACAAATGGCTTCAATCCCATTCGTGGAACTATATCATTTTAGATGAAGCCCAGGCCATAAAAAATCCGGGGACCAAACAGGCCAAGGCCGTAAAACACCTCAACTGCCGCAACCGGATCATCATGACCGGAACACCGATTGAGAATCGATTGTCAGACCTGTGGTCTTTATTCGACTTTTTAAACCCCGGGCTGTTGGGCAATGCCAAAGAATTCAAGCAGTTTTCAAAAAAAATAGGCCGCGATCATTCAGGCTATACTGGACTGCGCAAGCTTATAAGCCCTTATATCTTAAGGCGGTTGAAAACAGACAAATCGGTTATATCCGATCTGCCGGACAAGATCGAGATGAAAACCTACGCCACGTTGAGCAAAAAACAAATCCTGTTGTATAAAAAATTAACCGATGACATAAAAGATGCCATTGACCACACTGAAGGAATTCAACGCAAAGGTATTATCCTGGCGTCCCTTATGAAATTCAAACAGCTTTGCAACCACCCGGATCAGTATCTGGGAACCGGCCAATTTGATGAAAATGAAAGCGGTAAATTTTTAAGACTCAGGGAGATCTGTGAAACCATATATGAAAAAAGAGAAAGAGTTCTGGTGTTTACTCAATTTAAGGAGATGACTCAACCATTGGTTGAATTTTTAGGAGGTATTTTTGAGCGAAACGGTCTGGTCTTGCATGGAAGTGTTCCGGTTGGTAAAAGAAAAAAAATTATTGAGCAGTTCCAGAGTCCTTCATACGTCCCGTTCATGGTACTGTCCTTAAAAGCCGGCGGCGTGGGATTGAATCTGACTGAAGCCAACCATGTCGTTCATTTTGACCGCTGGTGGAACCCTGCCGTAGAAAACCAGGCCACCGACAGGGCCTTTAGGATTGGGCAGAAAAAGAATGTTGTTGTCCACAAGTTTTTAACCAAGGGCACCGTTGAAGAACGAATCGATATGATGCTGGAAGAAAAGGCTCGTCTGTCGCATGACGTTATTGCCGCTTCCGGCGAGTCCTTGATAACCGAAATGAAAAACGAAGAATTGATGGACCTTTTTAAACTTACAATATAGAATTCTTAATGTAGCAACATCAAACCAAGAGGTGAACAATGGCATACTGGGGTTATCCACGTTATGTATCTGTTGCGGAAAAAAGAGCCAAAGCAGCCAAAAAGTTAAAACAACTTAAAAAGAAAAATCCCGAAATTAAGCCGATTATTATTGAAGGAAGGACGATTGCAAGAACCTGGTGGGGGAAATCATGGAATCATAATTTGGAACGGTATGCGGATTACAGCAACCGTATCGGTCGTGGACGCAGTTATGTTCGCCATGGTGCGGTGCTGGACCTTCAAATCAGTCCCGGACAGGTCGAATCACTGGTTCAGGGCACAAGATTAAAACCATACACGGTCATTATTAATATAAAAGGGATAAAGAAAAAAATCTGGCAAAACATGAAGGCAGCCTGTGCCGGCAAACTGGATTCACTGCCGGAACTCTTGGCCGGAAAGTTTCCCAAAGCACTGGGTGAAATATTTACTACCCGAAGACAGGGATTGTTTCCGTCGCCGGAAGAGATTGAATTTAATTGCAGCTGCCCGGATTGGGCCTATATGTGCAAACATGTGGCCGCCACCCTGTACGGTATTGGCGCCCGTCTTGATGATTCCCCGAACCTGTTTTTCAAACTCCGGAAGGTCAATATAGATGACTTGATACAACAGACCATAACGGATCAAAGTTACAACTTATTGAAAAAGGCGGAAAAAACAAGCTCCGGAATAATTGTGGAATCGGATCTTTCCGGTATGTTCGGTATTGATATGGAAGATCATATGGATTTTGATCTGACGAAAAGCGACGAAAAACTATCCGGCGGCAGAAAAACCTCTCGAAAAGCGGTGAAGCCGGCCAAGACCAAATTAATACAAAGAAAATCCGAATTGAAAACAGGTTCAAAGAAAAAAGCCGGTGGAACTTTATCTGAAAAGACCGGATTGAAAAAAACCGCAAAATCACATGTTATCAAAACACCCAAAAAAAAGCCGGATAAAAAATCTCCTGCTAAAAGTAAAAGCACAGGGCCCACAGATACTGCGCAGATCCTTAATATTATCAAGCGGTCAAAAAAAGGCGTTGCTGTTTCCATTCTGAAACAAAAGACCGGTTTTGATGAGAAAAAAATCAGGAACGTAATCTATAAAGCTCACAAAATGGACATTATCAGGCGAGTGGGACGGGGAGTCTACCTGGGGACGAAAAACCTATGATTATACGAAAGTTGCTCTTCATCGACTTGACATGGCTGGAATTTTGAAAAGGATATTATTTATGTTGACAAATTCTTAGGTAAAATGTAAACAGTCTGTGTTATGGATATCATTTTACCTGAAAATCTTATCCCTCGTGAACTGCTCTCTGAGGTTATCGATTTCCTGGACGAGGAGAATATTATTCTTTTGACCGGGGCAAGACAAACCGGAAAAACTTCACTATTATATCTACTGATTAAGCATTTATGGAATAGCGATTTCCCACAGTCCCAGACCGTCTATTTTGATTTGGAAAATATACATGATTTTACTCTGTTGAATGATTTAAAAGACTTCAATATCTTTTTAGAATTGTTGAAAAAAAAGGGTGTCGATCAGACAGAAAGAGCCTATGTTTTTATAGATGAAATCCAGCATCTATCCAATTCCTCCTCATTTTTGAAATACCTTCATGACCATTATAAACCCAAGCTTAAATTCATTGTAACAGGCTCTTCATCACTAGAAATTAAAAAAAAATTTGCGGACCGATTAACCGGAAGAGTATACAATTTTTTGGTCAAACCACTCAATTTCAGGGAATTCCTACGGTTTAAAAATGAGGACGAGCTGTATACATTGCTTGAACCGTTTCACTTTTCTTATTGGCTTTCCGAAATAACGCCGGGGAAAAAAATAAAAAAAATAGATCACACCCAAAAAAGGAAGCTTGATGATCTTACCGGGGAATACCTGATTTTTGGCGGATATCCGGCAGTAACGCTGAAAAAAAAGTCCCAAATACGGCAGAAAGATCTGCAAGAGATTTATTCATTGTATGTCCGTAGAGACATAAGAGATCTGGGTGAAATCTCGGATATTACAGGCTACAACCGGTTGGTATCGTTACTCGCTCTCCAGATCGGCAATCTTGTCAAAGAGCAGGAACTTGCATTATCCAGCGGCCTTTCCAGACCTACGGTTAAAAAATATTTGTTTCTATTGGAAAACACCTATGTACTCAAACTCGTGCCGCCATTTTTTACAAACAAAAGAAAAGAAATTGTCAAGACACCCAAAATTTTTTTTGAAGATATTGGAATCAGAAACGGTGTCCTGAACAATTTTTCTGCCTTGAACCAAAGGACGGATAGTGGTGCAATCCTGGAAAATTATATTTTCAATCAACTTAGTAAACAGGAAGAACAGCCTGATAATATAAGGATATGGCGGACTCAGAACCGGAATGAAGTCGATTTTATTTGGCAGAAAAACATCAATGAACCCTATCCAATAGAAGTTAAATTCAAATATGATTCAAAACAGCCGGTTCCTCCGGGTCTGAAAAGCTTTTTAAATGTCTATCAATCCGAGAGAGCCTTTGTGGTTCATCTTGGAGAGTTTCACATACGAAAATTCAAAGATACAATCATTTATGCAATACCCGCCTGGGCAGTTTAGTACAATTTTTCACCATTACTTTTTGTGGGGGGTAAATCAAGACTGTTTGTTATTCAGATATCCGTGGTAATTCGCGGCATGTCAATATATGAGATACGGGAGTACTGGGTAAACGCATTTGATTTCGGTGCAGCGTAGCGACGGCGTGTTTCTCTTGGAAA
>CAZBOB010000121.1:0-11358 GCA_964492995.1 uncultured Desulfobacteraceae bacterium
GCTCATAACCCGAAGGTCGTCGGTTCGAATCCGGCCCCCGCTACCAAACAAATTCAAGGGGTTAGACACTCTCTAACCCCTTTTTTTATTAGCGGTATCTGGCCAATGGTACAACATTAGTACACACTTTGTCCGTTTCCGGGTTTTCCGCAACCTCATCAACGCTGGCCTCCGGTGGTTTCGCATGCGTGTCTTCAATGTATCGGAGAAACGCTTTCCCGTCCGACCGGGTTCCATTGGGAATCCAAGCGTAGTACCGCTGAAAAATCATCTGCAAAGATGAATGCCCCATCATATTCTGAACCCATCCAATGTCTTCGCCAGCTGACAGCATCATTGTTGCGAAAGTATGCCGCATTTGAATAGGCGGTCGGTATTTAAGCCCCGCTTTTTTAAGAGCAGGCATCCAGACTTCTTTTCGAAAATGATCGGGTGTCATTCGCATGCCATCCAAGGTCAGGAAAATATGTTTGTTATTCCCGGTCAACTTTCTTTGTTCGGCCAAGGCATCGAGCACCTGCGGTAGACACTTGATATACCGCTTCGATTTTTTGGTCTTGGGGATGCCGTCTCGCTTGTACACGTAGGTCTTACGAACAAAAATGTGCGGCTCCGGCTTCATATCCACTAAAAAATCAGACCAATCCAAGCCATTCTGTTCTCCAGCCCGCATTCCGGTGAAAACCGCAACACTTGCGTATGGTTTATACCAAGAATGAATGGCATCGAGGATTCGGTTGACCTCTTCGTATGTAAAGGGATGAATTTCCGGGGCTTCTTCGGGAAGTCGTTTTAACTTGCGCATGACGTTGTCCTGAATCACTTCTTGCCTGTGGGCAAAGTCAAACACGGACTTCATTGGCACCATAATGTTGTTGGCTCTTTTAGACCCTACTTTCAACTTGCTTCTGAACTTGACCACATCTTGATAGGTGATTTCCGTTATTGGAAAATCTTTGAAAACCGGCAGGATGTGCCCATTCATAGCCGAAACATAATCTGGCCACGTTGTATGCCTCACCTGGGTACGGTGGATTTCTGCCCATTGTTTGACCATTTCCCCAAAGGTGGGGACTTCCTCAACCGATTCCGTGGGAGGGTCGAGTTGGCCGTATTCAATGAGATTGGATAGATAGATGTCTCTCAAATCCTGTGCCGTTTTCCTGTCGGTCGTATTCAATGACCGCTTTAAGGTTGTCTTGTTGTGTCTTTTACGGAAGTAAAAAATACCACCTATTTTCTGTATGTATTTATTGTTTTTTCTTTTCGCCATTAGCTTATCCTCCAATTATCATCGGAAGACAGCCGTGGCTTTGCCCTACCTACACGTTTGTTTTGTTGTTTGCCCTCCTTATTCCATTTGGTAAATGTTTCCTGAAAATTCTCGACTTCCTTACGATAATATAAAGAACGATTTGATCCAGGGGCTATAAAATAACTCAAAAGACCCCGATTACGCCAGTTTTTTATCGTGTTGCTGGAAACCTTAAAATGTCTGGCCACTTCTTGTTGCGACCAAAGCTCTTTTTCCCATAAATCTTTGTTCATAAAGCACCTCACATGCGTGGAATGTGCTGATCCACAGCTTGTGCCCGTGAGGTTTGGGCTTCCAGTTTAACGAGATGGTGCTCGTAGCGTTTGGTCTTGTACTAAAATCTGGGCTTAAAGCCCATTATCAGATAAATCCTTTGTAAAATAAGGTTCGTAATCAGACATGTCGTCAAATTTGATTTCCGGTTTCCATTCGTCTTTGCGGAGCGAACTTAAAACTCGAATTTGCTCTTTTTCAAACTCTTTGTCCGTTAAATCTCTATAATCCTTTGCCAAAAGTATCTTTATTAGAGCAGTATCTACTTCAGCACTATCTAAACCGCTAACGTCAATACGTTCATTTCCCTCCAATGTCTTGTGAGCCTTCTTCATGCGCAGTTCAAAAGATGCTAGGAGATTTTCTATCATTTCACCGATAGTTATTCCAAGTTGCTTAGCTCTTTTCTTCAGTCTCTCGTGTGCTTGGGGTTCCATTTTTACCTGATATGGTTTGACTGACATTCCATTCTCCTTTTTGATTTATTCATTTCAACTTTTCAGATCATAACTTAAATATAATTGGTTTGCTATGTTTGTCAAGTATAAATTAAGTTTTTTTGTCAAAAATAAGTTAATAGTTTGAAAAATAACATCCAAGGGCCATTCAAGTTGATGAATGCTATGTTCAGCAGAAGGGATAAGATTCTGGAATACAAAAAAATGGACACGATAAGAATCGTGCCCATAACAGTTGTTTTCTGTCTAATTACTCAATCATCATACTATCGTATGATTCATTGAGTTTATTATATGATTGTTAAAAGCTAGAAATGGCTTTTGCTAAAAAATGCCATAACCTTTTGTTATTATTAGATGTGAGAAATTGGGTATAGGACAAAATAACGCGTAGAAACATTAATCATAGTCGGATTCTTTGTCTGGCTTGTGCAAGACGAGCGCTTTTGTTTTCCGAAGACGACGCCTTTTTAATGCCCGTTTCCATTGTTGATAATGGTTCTTACACAAACCTTTCGCATAGATTTTATCAGGGCAAAAAACACATTTTTCAAGGTCAAGGTATGATTTCCAATGACCGACACCACGTTTCCACCGGCGATAGTGTTTTTCACAGAAACCTCTTGCATAGTGCTTACCATCGCAATCCAAAATACATTTTTTCATTAAAATTTCCAGTGGGTGCGTTTGTGTATCAATCCAGATCGGCTCATAAAAAAGTCTCTTGCCATCTCTATTTTGTCAAGGGAAAAAATACCGATGGGTCTATTCATCAAGAAAATCATCACTGTCCTGTTCGAACTCTTGCTCAATCCGATATCTTTCAATTTCTTCATCAGCGATTGTTTCTGCCATTCCAAGTACAAAGGCCAGTTCAAAAGGGTCCATGTCAAAAAAGTCGTCCATTTTACTCACCTCCTTGTTTTAAGATTTTACAATATCGACAAATCGTCATATCGGCTCCTGACAGATTTTAGCCATCCCTCATCCGCCATGCTGAAGAAACCATCTCCTATAATGATGTGATCATGAAGAACTACATCAATGCTGGCTAATGCTATTGCTATTCTGACGGTTATAGCCTTATCTTCAGGAGATGGTTCTATAAACCCCGAAGGGTGGTTATGCGTTAGGACGATTGCGGTCGATTTGAGCGCTATGACTCGCTTTATCAACTCTCTGGGATAGATTACGGATGATGAAATTGTGCCTGAAAATATTTTCTCGATTGCGAGTATTCTGTTTTTGGCATTCAGAAATATACAATAGACAGTCTCCACATCGTAATTTTCGACAAAGAAAGGCTTCATCACATTATAAACTTCCTGTGAATTGGAAAGTGTCTGCCCCTGTGATGCTTCCTTTACCATCGATACAAAATGACCTGATTTAAGGTCTTTCCAAAACGTTTTTGAATTATTCATTTTTGATGTCCTCCATCCCCTGGAATCTCTCCCAGAGGGTCTTGGTTGATTTTTATGAAATATCAATTTAGGCAATAAGCTCCCCAAATAACCATTGGTAAGCTTGCGCCCCATAACAGCAAAGAAATTAGCACTTTACTATCATTCCTAAAATCTTTTCTGATCAGAGCAAAGGTAGGCAATATTATGAAGGAAAAAGCTGACTGATATTTGATTTTAAAATCAAATGCCATGAGATAGAGGTTGCTAACAAAACCAATAAAGAATCCACCAAACAATAAAATTTTCCCTACAATTTCCATCCAATATTCATTCATTTTATATGTCCTTTCTTGTCTTATTGGCACAAAAAAAGCCCTCACAGTCTGAATTTTAATTTCAAACTATGAGGGCTTTAATGTGTATAAATATAGGGTTGATGGCTTCTGCGAATCAAGCCACTAATTTTTCAATTGACTGTCTTTTAACCTCACCCCCCATCAATATTAGATTTAACACCTCTTCAACCTGGCTCATTACCTGTAAACAAGCCGAGTGAGGGCTTATGTTTAACTTCTCAGCATATTTCTGAATGTATCTGTAGCTGTTGCCCACTGTATCCTCGGCAGATTTCCCGACGATTATAGCAAGAGCTTGAGCTGAAAGTTCTGCGATTATTTCTTGTAAAGGGTCTTGACCTTTTTTAAGACCGCCGTTCAATAAGTAATCAGCACAATGAGCAAGTTCATGAAAAAAAACACACTCCTGATTTGTAGCGATAGCAATCTCTTTCCTATTCACAGAAAAATAACCAAAATATTGATAGTTCCCAGGGATTGCCTTCACTGAAATCCCCCATTCTTCCGCTCTTTTCATTAAAGGCACATCTGGCAACTCTATATTCTCATATTCAAGGGCCGATCCTTCTGTATCCTCAGAACGGAATACGGCTTTAACTCCAAACCCGTTAAGAGTGTATTTGCGTTCCTCCAATTCATCTTTTATGACCTTGAGATACGGCACAATAATATAGAGAGCATTGCTTCCTTTCTTGACATAACGATTAACATGTTGCCATTGTCTGTATCCTCGGGCGTCCATTGTGCCGGATAGGAACATGAGCGTTCTGTTGAGAAGGCTCCATCTCGACGAGGGTAAATTAGGAAATGGGAACATAGAATATGCTATTGCCTCTGGTATATCCCCTGTCTGAAATCTTTCTAAAATGCTGTCTAATACGGTCTTAACTCTTCCGTTCATTGTTTCCTCCTTTCAAACGCAGAAAGGACGGTCAATCTCCGATTACAGAGACCGAACCGCCCTTATGCTTGGGTTAATGGTTTATGATAGGGGAAACCCTACCGCCCCCTATAAAAGATATCAGTCGATACATGCCTGCTCAATACCCAGGAACCCTGGTGCTGTGAATCCGGCAATTATTTATTGATGACCACGATGAATAGAAAAAATTGAAATTATGGTTTTCCTACAGGCGAGCTCTCTGGGGCATGCTTGGGTATATGGTCAAGTCAGAACGCCTAAATACGAGCGCCTGGCGCTGCCAAAAGGGGAATTTGGAATGATAAAAGAAGTATTTTGAGAAGAAGTTTGGGTAGTAAAATAATAGTATCTAATCTGAATAACGTTGACCACTTCAACAATACTGTCCAAACATATGGACAGTATTAAACACAAGGGGAAAAACCATTCCGCATTTGACAGGTCATGGAGAAAAAATGACGCATAACAATCTTATACTATTACATATAATTACTATTTTACTAGGATATTTACCCTTTAAATAAACATGCGGGGTGTATTCTATAAGCTGGTGGTGTGGATGATGATAGATATGATAGATGCATGGTTCATTGCTTTGGGAAGTAGTCCACAGATAGTTTCTGAAGTTTTCTGCTGGTGTCGATGTTGAGAAATCCAAGGTCTTTGAGCATGCGCTTATATGAGCTGATGGTTGCTCGTGATGTGTTGAGCCATTCTGCTATTGTTCCGTCTGTCTCCCGGATTTTGCGTTTCCTGGTCTGCTGTTCGATGACTATTCTCAGCCAAAGGATGATTGATGGCCCCAGATCATCATACGATTCAGTCATTAGAAATTTCGCTGGTATTGTGAAGTATCGGTCTGATTTTGGCTTCTTTGGTCTGGCTTCCAATAATTTGATGATTTCATATAGTGTTTTATCCAGTTCCGTTTTATTTCCGTGGTCATAGGAAAGCAGTGGCAGAAAATCTCCAACGTCATAATAATACTCTTTGATTGTTTTTGTTTCGGTTTCTACTGGCAGTAAGAAAAAAAGGTCATCTTTCAATGTGGTATCCGGTTTGAAAACAACCTCTCTTTTGTCCGGTTGCCCGGTTGTTATATGTGATATAAAAATGGGCTTATCTGTGGATTTCTGTATCCTCTTTGCTGAAGCCATAAGTTGTTTAAGAGAAAATCCACTGATGGCATTGACCACACCTTTTAATTTTTCTGCCGGATCTTGTCCATCCGTCATGCCTCCCAGATAATATACACGGCCAGCGACATCGGTTGCTATTTGCTTGATGGCTTTCCTTCCGGCATTGTCCCAATCATAAGCCACAATGAAGTTTTCAACTCCCAACCCTTTGAGAATGCCTCTTGCTTCGTCCGTTAGGTTAGAACCCAATGTGGAAACGATTATCGGTCTGTCCATGTCTTGAAGCAGTTTGTAAAACGCAAAATAATCAAAGATACCTTCAACTAGAATGACCGTTTTGTAATGGCTAATATAGCGGTGGGCTTTGTCGATTCCGTAAAGCCAGCTCTTGGTGGTGATGAAGGTGTCTTCTGTCTGCTGTTTCATCCAGTGGATGGCGTTTTTCCGGTTGTCTGGCCGTCTACCCATAATGCCGTGAACCTGGCCATCCATGTTGTAGACCGGAAAGGTTATTCTGCCAGCGAAATAATCAGCGTAATTTGTGGCAAATGCGCTTCTCATACCAAAATCAATGAACTGCATGTAAAACGAGCCATCGTTTAACAATCTCACCAAACTCCCCTTGTTGAATGAAAAAAACTCTTCATAGTCCGCATTAAACCTGTCCAGATAGTTCATAATGAGTGCCCTGCCAAGATACTCTTCATCTTTAAGCGTTGGGGCAAAACCGATGTTGAATTTTTGAATTAAATCCGTATCCACTCCCCGGCGGTGAAGATATGCATGGACTTTATTAAACCGGTCTTCATTGTTGATGAGCATCTTATTGTAAAAGACGGAAGCATCACGGAGAGCATCTACAATTTCCGGGGAAAGTTTCTCCGGTTCTGCAAACTCAACGGGTTTGTCCGGTTCCTTTAATTGGTCAAAGTCAGGGATGCTTGTGGATTTACCCCCGTAAGGTTTGAAATCTTTGATGTCTAAAAAATCAGCGAAGGTTTGCTGCGCCTGCTGGAAACTGCATTTGTTGCTGACCATAATGACATCGTAAATGTCCCAATTCATATTACACTCACCAAAGCAGTGGAACTTGACCTCATCATTACCATCGACATACACCCTGAAACTATCCTTTCTATCAATATGGAACGGACAATGGGAACTATATCGATTGTTCCCGGTACGCTTGAAATCAATACGTCTGAGACCCTCTACAAAGTTGATAGTGGCTTCGATGTATTTGGCTGATTTTAGGTCTTTGTAAGTCGTCATAATTGCCTCTGATTTATAGATAATAATAGTTTTATCTTGTTGTTATGTCAAAGACATTATCAAATTTTACGCCCCCGACAATAATTTCCGTATGTACTGAAACATTACCTTGTATCTCATGAGATACACTTTCAGGATGGTCAACCTGTTTTTGGCCAGCGCTGGCCAAATATATGGAATGAATCAAATCCGATGGTCTCTTGATGGGGGTATTACTGATGGCGTTTAGCTGATTGGATAAGGATATGGGATAGGGAGTGTTATTTCTATACGGATAATGGTGTTTGACATTGCGGGCTAATGCTTGATAATGTTGTGATTATCAATTTATCCATTTCGAAAATGTAGCAATGCTATGGCGATTCAAATATCAGATATAGAGAGCACTATTGACACAATAGTTAACTCAGAATTTGGTCAAAGGCATAATGTTGTAGTAAAATTGTCAGAAATTAAAGAGATTCCTATATCTCATTTCTCGGAATTACAATCCGCCCTCGCTTCTGGTAATGCGGTTATGCGCCAGTTTCCTCTAAGCACATGTGGTTCAACTTTATCAATCATTGCAAGCCCATCAGAAAAACGTATTATTGACATCATGTCTATGTCAACATTTGTAGTGCCTATTATTGGAATAATATGCGCTTTTATTTTTTCCTGGTGGTTTCTTCTATTTATCATATATCCACTAATAAGCATTGCAATTGGCAAACGAATATATCTGAAAGTGCTTTTTGATCGAGCAACAAACTCGGAAAAAGCATTTTGTTTTTTATTTTGCGGAAGGTTGATAACGCTTGAACTTCCAGGAGTTGGCATAATTTCACGACAAGATCTTTGAGGAATACCATGGATATTTCAAATGAAGAAAAAACATCCTATGTTAGAGCGTGGGCCAAGAACAAAGAAAAAGAAGCGAGATATGCTAATGAATTGAACCCTGAGTTGCTTTTTGGCGGTATTGTATATTGTATTTCAGGATTCGGAGATGATTGGCAGGGTCTTGCTGATCTACTATATGATGAACTACTAGATAAAAAACAATATGCAGGCAAACCGTATTTTTGCGATTCGTCTGCATTTGAAATCGGATGTTATTTTTATACTAATATTGATATGTGGCTTTTTAATAATAAACCTGAGATGAGAGAAAAATTAAGTTTATATATATCTAAGCGGTTTATAGATCTTTTTTCAGAAGCTTTGCCAATCGAAAATGTACATGAATTATTTGTTGAAAGGATAGAAAAGTACGGAGAGCTGTTTCGTAATGATGAAGATGCTGAAAAAATTCTTTTTTATTTAACTGAACTTATCAAGCGAACAAAATATGATACACCACCCAAAAGAGCTGATTTTGATAATTTCAAATTATCCATAGATGGAGGACTTTCTGACGGAATCGCACTTAAAACAAATTTAATGACCTTTTTGGCTTACATACTTCCAGCGACGATAGAAATTGTAGAAAATTATGTATCAGTCAAAGAAGAGAAAAAATCCATAAAAGATATATTGAAGGGGATAGGATGTTTAGTACTTGTTTTTGGAATAATTATTGGCATTATTTCCTTTTTAACGTATTTGCAAGGTTAGCAGAATGTTAATCGTTATATACTTTTAATTGTTTTTTGTGTTTTGCGGGTAATCTTGGCTAAGACCCGCCGCAACTCGATTCATTGTTATGTGGCTTACCTTTAAAAAGGATTTATTATGGGATTTTTCAAAAAAAAAATTAGGACAAATACAGGTAAACAAACAAAAATTTTATCGTTTAATACGTTCAAACATGCCCATGAAATCTTTGTTGACAACGATGCGAATCCCCCTTTTATCTATCTTAAAGATAAGTATTCTCTAAAGATAGATAAATATTCAGAAATAGCTGACTTTCTCAATAGCGCTGCAATGGCCACTGCTAAACAATTTGAAGAAGAAAGCTCTTACAGGGCAAATGATTATTTGGTTCATTATTTTTTTGATTTATATCTATCCTTGAATTCAGGTTTGTTTCAACAGGAATCTGACATAGCTTCTGCTATTATAGATGGTATTCATTTTAAATATTATGGACAATCATCTCAAAACATTATTTCAAGTCAGATACAATTATGGACAGAAAAAGAAAGATGTTTTTTGATTAGTTTCTTTTCAATATTTAAAGGAGATGATTTCCCTCGTTTGTTGGCCATTTTCGCTTATTCTTGTATATCAAAAGATGCATTAGGGGCGATTGAAGGGCTGATGTTATCAAAACTGATATTAAGCTTAACAAAGTACATATCACCAAAAATAAAAACAGAAATTTCAAACATATTGTAGCTATTTTTAGCAGTTTAAACAGGTAGGTGTTTCAGATACCACATAAGGGCACCGCATCTGGCCGCTATTCCGATACGCTCCATAGCAGCGGCGTTATGCAGAGAATCAATAGCTCTATTTCAAAGCTTAGAAAAGTAAAAACTGATGAATCAATCAATTATAGAATACAAGCAAAGGGTAGTTGCTTTTATCGACATATTGGGGTTTGAAAATCTTGTTCGTTCCCTTCCAGACAATCCCAAATTATTTGCTCGATTAAACTATACTCTGCGGAGGATCAAGTACATAGAAAAATCCAGAAGCCACCCCAATAGCATCACATCCGACCTTGAAGTAAGCGTGTTTTCCGACTCAATTGCGATTTCAACAAAAGAAGAAAAAATATTTTCCTTGGTGTGGACTGTCGGCTGGTTGCAAGCTGACCTAATGTTTGTCGGAATGCTTACAAGAGGTGGTATTTCTGTTGGCCGCACAATCCATGAGGATGGAATTCTGTATGGGGAGGGAATGCTATCAGCGTATCGCCTTGAATCTAAAGCAGCCATTTATCCAAGAATCGCTATAGCAAATGGATTGGCCACGAAACATGAGAAACTTCTTAAGAACTGGATTGTGGTAGATGTCGATTCGATTGTATATGTAAACCCTTTTAAGTTCGACGCAGTAGCGGGTGGTGCTGAAGAGTTAGCAGCAGATGGCTACGATCCAAGAACCGTCTATTTTAAAGGGGTCCGTGAGCATCTCATAAATGGTATCGCAAACGCTTCGGAAGAGGATCACTTGGCTAAATATCGTTGGTTGGCCAACCGTTTCAATGTGGCTTTGGCTGATTTCAACGAAAGCAGCCTTGAAAAGATAGTTGAAATATAAAAATGCATAAGGCGGTTTACCTAACCAAAAGGGCAAAGCCACTTTAAGAGTTTTTTTGTTAAAGTAAAATCTTGACATTTATTCAGTTTTTTTAAAAGCCACTACAATAGATAAACCGCAGCGCTCAATAACAAAGGAGAAGAATCTATGGGATTTTTTTCAGCGATATTTGGAACCCGTGAAGAGAAAGTCTTAAAAACTTGTACGAAAATTTACAACAAAGCGAAAAGAATGAAGCCTGGCAGAAGTGAACGAGATTATTTGAAAATTGTACTTATTACCAAACCTCCCTTTGATTACCAAGTTGATGAAATATTGGATGATATTCTTGATTCATGTGAGAATATTAATGATTTATCAATGGTAATCGCTGAGCAAGGGGAAATCGGTAGTTCTTTATGGGAATTTAGGGAGAGAAATGTCAAATTAGGAATACTATCAGCCAGAAATAAAAAATATTTCTCCGAATTCTGGGGATAATTGAGAAGGAGAAATAAGATGTTTTTTAAGAAAAAAATCAAGATCCGAGACTTTTGTTATAAGAAATATGATTTCGTTTTCACCGAAGCGGGTAAAGGATTATGGATGATTTAATAAATAAGAGTGGAATTTCGCTTGATGAAGGTTCAAAAAATAATTACTATTCTAATTTCATTGCTGCATATTTTCAATTGGCTGGAATTGCATTTTCCAGAACTCTTTCTAGGGATCTGCGATATGAAGTGTTGAATATCAACAGCGAATATTTAAGATCGAAAGATGCCTCTCATATTGATGACCTTGTCTCTATTTACAACTCTGCTTTCGGTTCATCTTTTCAAGATGGGATAAGACCAATGGCTCAAGTAATAGCAAAGGAAATTACATCTGAAAAATCAAATAATGTTGAGAATATCTTTTACGATGCTTTTTACGGAATTCTTGAGGCATTCTTTACAGATTTGAAAGGAATAAAGCTGATATCGTAGAAGTTTGTCAAGCGACAATTATTTTTGAAGTCTGGCGACAATTAAAATTGAGGTCAG
>CAZBOB010000122.1:0-11259 GCA_964492995.1 uncultured Desulfobacteraceae bacterium
TTTACATGCGGCTTGGTCCTCTCAAACTTTTCCTTCCCCATCTTTTTGTCCTCCCTTTAGAGCGAGTTAACAATAAAGTTTACCAGCGGTAATGCGCAAACGCCTTGTTTGCCTCAGCCATTTTATGGGTGTCTTCCTTCTTTTTGACGGCAGCTCCTCTCTTGTTGGAGGCATCCAAAAGCTCAGCCGCCAGTTTTTCAATCATCCCTTTCTCAGGTCTTTTGCGAGCAAAACCTATAATCCACCGAATTCCCAGAGCCGTTTTCCGGGATGACCGAATTTCAGTGGGAACCTGATAGGTTGAACCTCCTACACGACGCGACTTGACCTCAATCATCGGCTTTACATTTTCAATTGCCTGTTCAAAAATCTTGATAGGAGATTCTTTTGTCCTTTTTTCGATGATATCGAAGGCATCATACAGAATCGACTCTGCAGTACTCTTTTTTCCGTCTCGCATTATAGACTTTATGAACTTTGAAACCAGCTTATTGTTATACTTAGGATCGGGTATAATTATCCGCTCAGGGACTTCTCTTCTTCTCGGCATATTTTACACCATCGTTGCTATTTGTTATTCATTTTCATGCCACAAGATTCAGGCACGGTGAATCTTACATCATGTATCTTGTACCATTTTTCTACCTGGGCTTTTTCGAGCCGTATTTTGATCTGCCCTGTTTTCGATCCTCGACGCCAAGTGTATCAAGAGTGCCTCTGACAATATGGTACCTTACACCCGGCAGGTCCTTAATCCTTCCACCACGAACAAGAACAACCGAATGTTCCTGGAGATTATGCCCTATACCGGGAATATATGCGGTAACTTCTATCCCGGTGGTCAGTCTGACTCTGGCAACTTTCCGCAAGGCAGAATTGGGCTTTTTGGGTGTTGAAGTATAAACGCGTGTACAGACTCCTCTTTTCTGGGGAGCACCCTTTAGAGCCGGAGTATTTGTCTTTTTCTTTATTCGCTTCCTTCCCTTTCTTACTAACTGATTAATGGTCGGCATTTTCTCCCTTAAATCCTTTTATATTCGTAGTTAGGGTGTATCGACAAAATGATAATTATTAGACGTGTATCATTAGATTGTCAAGTCTTTTATATAAAAACAATCCATTATTTCCAAACAAATCTTAACCGGCTGTAACCTTAACATCTCTGTATTCATAAAGGCCGGTTCCCGCAGGAATGATTCTTCCCATAATAACGTTCTCTTTAAGCCCCTGAAGATAGTCTTCCTTGCCGGCAATGGCGGCATTTGTGAGGACCTTTGTCGTCTCCTGGAATGAAGCGGCAGATATAAAGCTTTCCGTGGATAGCGATGCCTTGGTAATCCCCAATATAAGGTGGTCGGCAATAGCGGGCTTCTTTCCTTTTTCAATTACTTCCTGGTTAACTTCTTCAAATATCTTTCTATCAACCTGATCTTCAATAATAAAATCGGTATCACCGGGATCAAGAACTTTAACACGCCGCATCATTTGCCGTACGATAACCTCGATATGTTTGTCATTTATCCGGACGCCTTGTAAGCGGTAAACCTCCTGGACTTCGTCAACAAGATAGCGTGCCAATGCAATTTCACCCTTGATATTCAATATATCCTGAGGGATAGCCGAACCGCTTATCAGTGCCTCGCCTGCTCTGATATAATCACCTTCATAAACGTTTATGTGTTTGCCCCGTGAAATCAGATATTCTTTTTTTTCACCAACATCTACAGGTGTAATGGTAACTTTCTGTTTACCTTTTTTGGTGGCCTTGGATATGGAAACATATCCGTCGATTTCACTCAACAGTGCGGTTTCTTTCGGCTTTCGGACCTCAAAGAGTTCAGCCACCCTCGGAAGACCGCCGGTAATATCCTTGGTCTTGGTTGTTGCTCTGGGGAGCTTTGCGATCACATCGCCCGCTTTAACATCATCTCCTTCTTCAATCAGCAAAATAGCATCTGTCGGCAGCAAATATCTCGCCATCCCCAGGTGTCCCGGCAGGCTGACTGTTTTTCCATCCCGGTCTTTGATTGAAATCCTTGGACGTTCCTCTCCACTTTTGGATTCGATGATTGTACGACTGGATTTGCCGGTAACCGGGTCGACCTTCTCCTGCATGGTCTTGCCGGATATGACATCACCAAATTTGACGGTTCCGTCAACTTCTGAAATAATGGGTGTTGTAAAGGGATCCCAGGTTACCAACAGGTCTCCGAACTTAACTTTTTTACCATCTTTTACTTCAATGTGGGCGCCATAAATGACGGGAAACTTTTCTCTTTCGCGTCCGGTATCGCTAACTATGGCGATTTCACCCCCCCGCCGGTTCATAACTACAAATATATTTCCATCTTTTTCCACCACATTAAGATTAACAAATTTAACCTTACCTTCGGCCCGGGCTCTGATATCGGCCTGCTCGACCCTGCGTCTGGCCGTTCCTCCAATGTGGAATGTGCGCATCGTCAGCTGGGTTCCGGGCTCACCGATTGACTGAGCCGCAAGAATTCCGACCGCCTGACCGATTTCGACCTTTTCTCCGTGGGAAAGGTCCCGGCCATAACACTTTGCACACACACCATGAACGCTCTTGCATGTCAGAACCGACCTAATTTTCACACTGGTAATTCCTGCATCTTCAATAGCCTTTACAGCGTCTTCGTCCAGGTCTTCTCCGGTCCCTATAATCACTTCATCTGTAAACGGGTCATGGATATCCTCTGCGGCAACACGCCCTAAAATACGTTCTTCGAGACGCTGAATCACTTCTCCGCCTTCCATCAAAGATTCAACCTCAACACCAAGTATGGTTCCGCAATCTTCTTCCGTAACAATACAATCCTGGGCAACATCGGCAAGCCGTCGGGTAAGATACCCCGAATTGGCGGTCTTTAAGGCCGTATCCGCAAGGCCTTTCCTGGCGCCGTGAGTGGAAATGAAATATTGAAGCACGGAAAGGCCTTCCCTGAAATTGGCACTGATGGGCGTTTCAATGATTTCACCCGATGGTTTCGCCATCAGTCCTCGCATCCCTGCAAGCTGACGCATCTGATCTTTGCTTCCCCTGGCCCCGGAATCTGCCATCATGAAAATTGGGTTAAAACTTTCTTCAATAACAGGCTTTCCGTTTTCATCCAGAACAGCATTTCCATCAAGGTCCGTTGCAGGGGCCATTCGCATTGATTTCATCATCTCATCAGCCACATCGTCAGTTGCTTTTGCCCATATATCGACAACTTTGTTATATTTTTCACCCCGTGTGATAAGACCCTCGATGTATTGAAGGCCGATTTTTTCAACCTGCTTCTCGGCATTTTCCAAAATATCCCATTTGGCAGACGGTATGATCATGGCGTCAATGGAAATGGAAAGCCCGCCCCGGGTTGAATATTGGTAACCGATATCTTTCAATCTGTCGGAAAGAATAACCGTAGCCTTTGGTCCCAGATTTCTGTATGCATAATTCACAAGTTCACTCAGCGTCTTTTTATCCCTGACGTTGTTTACCATAGAAAAAGGTATCTCTGGACGTTTTTTAATTACCTGAAAAATATGATGCGCCTGGTCTGCAAAGATAACGCCGCTTATCTCCTTTTCTTCCAGGGCGAAGACTTTTTTAGCGTCTTCATCTGAAACGCTGAACATCCGCTTGAATTCGTCTTTTCTGAACAGGCCGACAAGCCCTTGATTATCCCTTTCAGGGCCTTTTGAATATTGGGCTACCATTTCAGTAAAATCCGAACCGGCCTGCAGCTTTCCTAAAACGGTCTCGGCCTCTTCTTCATCAAAAACCTTGATATGGCGTATCATCATGATGTTATCTTTGGGAATAATTTCCCACAACAGGATACGCCCCACGGTCGTATTAAACCTTTCCCCCCCCATGCGAACGATAATTCTGGCATGAAGATCAACGGCATTTGCATCGTATGCGCATCGAACTTCTTCAGAATTTGCAAATATTTTACCTTCGCCTTTGGACCCGGAAATCCCTCTTGTCATGTAATAGATGCCAAGAACAATATCCTGACTCGGTACAATTATAGGACTCCCATTTGCAGGAGAAAGAATATTGTTACTGGACAGCATTAATACCCTGGCCTCTATCTGGGCCTCCACGGATAGGGGGATATGAACAGCCATCTGATCGCCGTCAAAGTCAGCATTAAATGCCGTACAGACCAGCGGATGAAGCTGCAGGGCCTTGCCTTCAATGAGAATAGGCTCAAATGCCTGAATCCCCAGCCGATGAAGCGTGGGGGCCCGGTTTAATAAAACCGGGTACTCCTTTACCACATCATCTAAGGTGTCCCAAACCTCCGGGACTTCTCTTTCCACCATCTTCTTGGCACTCTTTACCGTGGACACGAGTCCTTTCTGCTCAAGGCGATAATATATAAACGGCTTAAACATCTCCAGAGCCATCTTTTTGGGCAGACCGCACTGATGTAGCCTGAGATCCGGTCCTATGGTGATAACGGTACGGCCGGAATAATCGACCCTTTTGCCCAGAAGATTCTGCCGGAAACGCCCCTGTTTGCCTTTCAATGTATCACTAAGCGACTTTAACGGTCGTTTATTCGTTCCCATAATCGCTCTGCCGTGCCGGCCGTTGTCGAAAAGAACATCCACCGACTCCTGGAGCATCCTTTTTTCATTCCGCACAATAATGTCAGGGGCCTTTAATTCGATAAGTCGTTTTAGCCGATTATTACGGTTAATAACCCTTCGATAGAGGTCATTCAAATCAGACGTTGCAAATCTTCCACCTTCAAGAGGGACAAGGGGACGCAAATCCGGAGGCAAAACCGGAATAATATCCATTATCATCCAGGTCGGATCTATTCCCGACCGCCTGAATGCTTCGACAATCTTGAGCCGTTTGGACAGTTTTTGTCGCTTTGTCATAGAGCGAGTGGAACTGATATCAACCCTCAGCTCGTTATATACCGAATCGAGATCGATTTTCCCCAAAAGTTTTTTGATCGCCTCGGCCCCTATCCCGGATTCGAATGTTGTCCCGTAAACGTCACGTGCTTCTCGATATTTTTCCTCGGATAGAAGTTGATTTTGGTTAAGATCCGTATCCTTGGGGTCGATCACAATGTAACTGTCAAAATAAATCACTTTTTCAAGACTTTTCAACGTCAAATCAAGCAAATTGCCGATCTTGCTCGGAAGGCTTCTCAAAAACCATATATGGGAACACGGTGAGGCGAGTTCAATGTGCGCCATCCGCTCCCTCCGCACCTTGGATTGAATAACCTCCACACCACATTTTTCACAAATAACACCCCTGTGTTTCATCCGCTTGTACTTGCCACAGTTGCATTCGTAATCCTTTGTAGGTCCGAATATCTTGGCACAGAAAAGACCGTCACGTTCGGGTTTAAACGTCCGATAATTGATAGTTTCCGGTTTCTTAATCTCCCCGTGCGACCATTTTAAAATCTGCTCGGGAGATGCCAGGGAAATTTTAACCCCGGAATAAAGTCTTGGATCGGTTGGTTTCGTAAAAAAATCATATATGGTTTCCATTGATTATTTTCCCTCCATAAGGGTTATATCCAAACCCAAACTCTTCAATTCTTTTGTCAGGACCTTGAATGACTCGGGCAAGCCCGGGTCTAATGTATTCTGACCTTTTACAATCTTTTCATACATACGAGTCCGGCCTGCCATGTCATCCGACTTTACGGTTAAAAACTCTTGAAGAGCATTCGCCGCTCCATAAGCCTCCATTGCCCAGACTTCCATTTCACCAAGACGCTGACCTCCGAACTGGGCCTTTCCGCCAAGCGGCTGCTGCGTCACAAGTGAATATGGACCGATAGACCGGGCGTGAATCTTGTCATCGACGAGGTGATGGAGTTTCAACACATACATCGTACCCACGGTAATCTTTTCTTTAAAAGCCTCTCCGGTACGCCCATCGTACAAGGTGGCCTGGGCAGCTGTGGGAAGCCCGGCCTCGGCGAGAAGAGACTTGATCTCATCCTCTTTAGCACCATCAAAAACCGGTGTGGCCATGTGAATACCGTCTTTATAATTTTCGGCATATTCGTACAGGTCTTCATCATCAAAGCCGTCTATCATCTCCTGGGCCGACGGTTCAGAAAATATTCGTTTCAGTTTCTCTCGAATGAGATCAAGTTTTTTTTGTTTCAGAAGACTGTTAAGCTGATCGCCGAGGCCCTTGGCAGCCCAACCCAAATGAATTTCCAGAACCTGCCCCACATTCATCCTGGAAGGAACTCCAAGGGGATTCAGGACCATATCAACTTGGGTTCCGTCTTCAAAATAAGGAAGGTCTTCCTGTGGAAGAATTCTCGACACCACCCCCTTGTTACCATGTCGGCCTGCCATTTTGTCACCCACGGACAGCTTGCGCTTCATCGCCACGTAAACCTTAACCATCTTGATTACGCCGGGAGGAAGATCATCCCCTTTTTCGTACCTGGCGATACTTTTTTCAAAAGACTTTCTGCAAAGTTCGCATTGGTTTCTATATCGCTCAAGAATATCATGGACCTGTTCGGCCAGCTCGGGGCTTTCAAGTACAATTCCTTCAAGCTGAGCCACGGGTATCTTGGCCAGCATCCCGGCATCTATCGTGCTCCCTTTCGCAATCAAAACCTTCTTGCCTTTTTTCAAAGATTTGAAACAGTTCTGGCCGACAAGCAATTTTTCAAGCTGTGTATAAACCAGGTCCTTGATGACTGCAAGCTTATCATCTCTGTCTCTTTCAAGAACGGCAATCTTTTTTTCTTCGATAAAACGGGTGCGGTCATCTTTCTCAACACCACGCCGAGAAAACACCTTTGCATCAACAACAGTTCCATGGACACCGGGCGGCACCCGTAAAGAACTATCTTTTACATCTCCCGCTTTTTCGCCAAATATGGCCCTTAAAAGCTTTTCTTCAGGGGAGAGCTGTGTTTCACCTTTGGGCGTGATTTTTCCCACCAGAATATCTCCCGGACTGACTTCAGCGCCAAGCCTTATAATACCGCTTTCATCCAGGTCTTTTAAGGCTTCATCACCCACATTTGGAATGTCGCGCGTGATATCTTCTTTGCCCAGCTTGGTATCTCTGGCCACGACTTCAAACTCTTCAATGTGGACAGACGTATACACGCCGTCCCGGTGAAGTCTTTCGCCCACCAGAATCGAGTCCTCAAAATTATATCCGCCCCACGGCATGAATGCCACCATTATGTTTTTGCCCAGGGCAAGTTCGCCCTTTTCCGTCGCAGGCCCGTCCGCGATAATCTCTCCGGCCTTGACTTTTTGTCCTTTTCTGACAATCGGGCGTTGATTGAAGCATGTATTCTGATTGCTCCGTATAAATTTTGAAAGCTGGTAAACCGTTACGGGAATTTCTGAATTTTTATCGTCTTCGGGCTCATGTTTGAGAACAATGCGGGAAGCCTCAACATCTACCACCGTGCCATCACGTTGGGCAACTACCGTAACGCCTGAATCTTTGGCCACCACGCCCTCAACACCAGTCCCCACCAGAGGCGCCCGGTTTACAAGCAAAGGAACCGCCTGGCGTTGCATGTTCGATCCCATCAACGCCCTGTTTGCGTCATCATTTTCCAAAAACGGAATCAAGGATGCGGAAACACTCACCAGCTGGTTGGGAGAAATATCCATCAGCTCGATATCTTCGGACTTGACCATCATGAATTCGCCTTCTACCCGTGAGGTTACCAGTGGCCTGACAAATCTTTTATTTTCGTCAACAGGCGCATTGGCCTGGGCAATCGGGTGATCCTTTTCTTCAAAGGCACTGAGAAACTTGACATCCTGCAATACAGTTGCATCTTTTACGATACTGTATGGCGTTTCAATAAATCCATATTCATTAACCCTGGCATAAGTACCCAGAGAAACAATAAGGCCGATATTGGGCCCTTCCGGTGTCTCTATGGGACAGATCCGTCCGTAATGTGACGGATGTACATCCCTGACCTCAAAGCCGGCTCGTTCACGGGTTAATCCCCCCGGACCCAGGGCGCTTAGACGCCTCTTATGGGTGGTTTCAGAAAGCGGGTTGGTCTGATCCATGAATTGGCTGAGCTGGCTGGTCCCGAAAAATTCCTTAACAACGGCGGAAACCGGCTTTGAATTTGCGAGGTCGTGCGGCATAAGCGCATCAACTTCCTGGAGACTCATCCGTTCTTTAATAGCGCGTTCCATGCGGACCAGTCCGATACGATACTGGTTTTCCAAAAGTTCACCAACGGCACGCACCCTTCTATTCCCGAGATGATCGATGTCATCAACAGCTCCCTGTGTATCTTTTAGCTTTACAAGGGTTTTAGCCGTGAAGAGTATATCCTCTTTTCTAAGTGTTCTTAAGTCGATGGAAGAGTTAATGCCCAGTCGAAGGTTAATCTTCATGCGGCCGACACCGGAAAGATCATAATAGGAGGATTTGAAAAACATGTGGTCAATAAATTCCTGGGCCACTTCCAGCGTTGCGGGGTTGCCGGGTCGGAGCCTTCGATATATCTCAATAAGCGCGTCCTCTTTTGTTTCGACCTTATCCAAAATCAGGGTTTTGTGAATGGAGTCACTACTGGTTACCCCATCGATGAGAAGCAGTTCAAATTCATTTATACCGGCATCAAGCAGGGCTTGGAAAATCTCTTGGGTAAAAATTTGGTTGCATTTTACAATGGTCTCTCCACTATCAGGATCCACTATTGTTTTTGCAAATACCTTGTTAAAAATATCTTCAACACTTATCGGAATCAATTCCAAGTTAACGGATTTAAGCTTCTTGATTGCGGCTTTGGTAAACACGCGTCCTTTAAGAACAATAGACTCGCCCGTTTCAGGATCTGTAATATCACTGCTGGCACGCTGCCCTCGCAAGGAGTCCGCATTAAACTTCTTGAATATCCGTTTGCCGCGGACAACAAATTTTTCTGTTTCATAAAAATAAAACAGAATGTCTTCGGAACTATATCCAATCGCTTTATAAAGGATTGTAATAGGAAACTTACGCCGCCTGTCAATTCGAATATGGACAATACCTTTGTGATCGATCTCCATATCGATCCATGATCCGCGTACCGGAATGATCCTAGAGGTGTATATCACCTTGCCGCTCGAATGTGTCTTGCCTTTATCATGATTGAAAAACACTCCTGAAGATCTATGGAGCTGGCTTACGACAACACGTTCGGTTCCGTTTATGATAAACGTACCATTGTCGGTCATCAAGGGAATTGTTCCAAAGTAAATCTCCTGCTCTTTGATATCACGAATATTCGTAACTCCTGTATCCTTATCAATATCATATACCACAAGCCTGACAGTAATTCGAACAGGAATTTCGTAGGTCATTCCCCGGTTTATACACTCCTTAATGCCGTGCTTAACCTCGGCGAATCTGTAAGATACAAATTCAAGGGAAGCACTTCCGGTAAAATCCTTTATCGGAAATACAGACTTAAATACAGCCTGCAGGCCGACGTCTTTACGTTTTTCCGGAGGAACATCCATTTGCAAAAACCGGCCGTATGATTCCCGTTGAACCGCGATAAGATCAGGAATATCGATGATCTTTTCTATCTTGCCGAAGTTTTTTCTTTTACGCTTATTTGCCAAAATCCTTTCTGACATGGCATCTCCAATATATTATATTTTGGTAATGGGTCATAGGATAAAGAGCATTTTACTCTTTGTCCTATGACCCATTACCTATTACAAGCGAGTTCGCTTAGTTACCAATTGGAATACTTGAATAATTGGTTCTGGGAAAATGGAAAAGCGGGTTATTTTAAAATTCCTCTCTACAAAAAATTTAATAGATAAATAACATCCTTTTAAAATCAACATTCCAACATTTTTAACCCGCCTGCCCCGGCTGCCCCGTAGCTCCGGCAGATGGTACTGGGATAGGTCCGGAAGATCGTACCGGGATGAAATTTTTTCTATTTCACTGGGGCTATTTCCGAGTTAACTGTTTAAGCCTCAAAATCCCTTATACTTTTCCGTTGACAGCGGGATAGAATTTTCGAGGCGGTTACTTTATTTCAACCTGAGCACCGGCATCTTCGAGCTGGCTCTTGATTTTTTCAGCATCTTCTTTGGAAATGCCTTCCTTAACAGGCTTTGGAACTTCATCAACCAAGGTTTTGGCATCCTTTAAACCCAGACCTGTAATCGCCCTGACTTCCTTGATAACCTGGATTTTCTTATCGCCAAACGTTGTGAGAATAACGTCGAATTCGGTCTTTTCTTCCACTTGAGCGCCAGCGGCCTCCCCGGGGATGGCAGCCGCTACAGCAACAGGCGCGGCTGCGGAAACACCGAATTTTTCTTCCATTTCCTTAATGAGTTCAGACAGTTCAAGTACCGTCATATTTGCTATAAATTCGATTACATTCTCTTTGGTAATATCCACCATTTTATTGTTCCTCCATAATAACTTTCAATTAATGTTTTTTTATTTGTATCGAAGATCAGAACGCCTTTTTCTGTTCCTTTACGGCCTGCAAAAGATTTAAAAACTGCATGGGTATCGCGTTAAGAACTTGGACAAAACCTGCCGGGACACCATTGATGACGGATAGGAATTGCCCTAAAAGAACCTCACGAGGAGGAAGGGCCGACATCACCCTGATGGCGTCTAAATCGATCACCTTGCCGTTCATAACGCCGGTCTTAATTTCAAGCTTTTGATGATCTTTAGAAAACTTTATCAAAACCTTTGCGGGTGAAATCGGGTCGTCATAGCTTAACGCAACGGCACTCGGACCTTTAAAACACTCTTTTATTAATTTGACATCTGTCTCTTCAGAAGCTCTGATAAGAAGCGAATTCTTTGCCACCTTAAATTCAACATCAAACTCTCTGAGCCTCTTTCGCAAATCATTCATTGCTGCAACATCGAGTCCTTTACAATCCGTAACGATGACAACTTTGGACTTTGCAAATTTTTCATGCAGACTTTTGACAATCTCTTTCTTTTTTTCCAGCTTCACAACTTACAACACCTCCTTCCTTAATCCGCAAAAACCGGAGGTAACAACTTATCAACATAGAATGTCTCGGTAGGCCGGCAATGCCGATTAAACACAAAATAAGTGAACCTACGGTCTGTGACAGAAATATTTTAGTTTGGAAACAATATGCAAAATAGCCATTCGGGCCGTCTTTACCCGAACAAGTGCCTAAAGTGAACTAAAGCCTTGTATGTTCAAAGTTAGAAAAAATAAAACGGGGGTGCGGAGCTGTCCCCCA
>CAZBOB010000123.1:0-11233 GCA_964492995.1 uncultured Desulfobacteraceae bacterium
CAGAGATTGAGCAAAAAGACCGTTTATGGATGGACACTATTTAACTTCATGCATTTAACATATGTTCAATTAAAAACGAAGACTCGACATTTTTTCTGGCAAGTTCCAGTAGATGCCGGTGATGTGTGAAGAATATTACCTGGGTTTCTTTAGACAGCCGCCCCAACGCCTGCAGGGCCGCAACCGCACGGTCATCATCGAACCTGATCAGTATGTCGTCTACAATAAACGGAATGGGTTCGTTTCGTTCCAGGTAATCCCGAAGACCCGCCAGTCGTAACGCAAGATACAATTGATCCGCGGTTCCGTCACTCATGCCATCCACGGGAACGATTTCTTTGCCGCCTGCTCGAACCCCAACAAGCACCGGTTGGCCACTATCGTCAAATTCAGCACGAATCCCTTGAAATGAACCTCTCGTAATTTGCTTAAAAAAATCGGTCGTATGTTTTAAGATTGGCCCCTGGCTTTTTTCCCGGTACCGTTCTATGGCCTGGTTTAAAATTTTTGATGCGATTTTCAACCGGGCATACTGTTCCACGTCGTTTTCAAGCCGGCCCAGAAGGAGTTGGATTTCTTCGGCCAACTCCGCTGCCCGAGCGCTACCGTCCATTTTGCCGAGTTCCGTTCTCTCGCTTCCAATGCGCTGATCCAGTTCGGATTTTTCTTGATTAAGCGTATCGGTCTCCTCTGTCAGCCTGCCGATCTCCCCATCAATGCCGTCCGGGTCCACGTTTAGGGCCTGGTTGATAAAATCATCAATGGTATCGCCGGCGCTCAACTGGTGCAGTCTTTCATCCAGGTTGTGTAATTCAGCTTCTATTTGTCTTCGTTTTTCGGATCTTCGCTCGGCTTCCGGAAGATCTTCGTACCTTTCACACCCTGCTTCTTCACACATGCCGTTGAGCCGGGTTTCTATTTCGGCAATCCTTCCAACCGCTTTTTCCATGCGATTCTGTTCCTGCGATAGCTGTTTTTTAAGGGTTTGCCGTTGCGATTGAGCGGTCCGGGCCCGTGTCAGCCTGCTGTTGAGTTCAAGTGTTGCATCACCGGCAGGCAAATCTTTCAAGTCTTTGGCCACCGCATCCACCAGACCGGTAACCTTGATTGCGAATTCATCTGCATCACGATTGATACCGTGAATGCGCTTTTGAAGAATATTGGCGTCTTTAAGCTTGCCAAACAGATTGTTGAGATCTTCCATCACCGCATTCGCCTGGGCAGGGACGGCATCGGCATCCAGACCCAGCGGCCGGACGGCTTGTGCCCACTCTTGTTGCCATTGAGAAAGATCCATTTCGCTGGAATCGACACGTGCTTGTGCTTCTGCCAACTCTTGTTCGCGCTGGGTCTTCTCACTTCGAAGCTGCTTTATTTTATTGTGCAGCTCATCCTCTGCCTGGATGACCCTTTTACTTCTTTTGATTAAATCGGTTAGTGTTTCTCCATCGTCGGAATGCGGCTCAAAAAGATTCTTTAAACACTGATTCAGACTTTTGAAATGAACGTCAATTTCCTCTTTTAACCGATCAACTCTGGCTTGGTGTTCCCTGACCTCTTTCGCTTTTGTGGTCAGAGCCATATGATTTTGCGCCCATGCTCTCATTTCTTTGGGTGATCGAGGCGTAATTTCCGCAGGCCCCCATAACTCCATCCACTCTTTGGCAAGTTTTTCTTTTATCTTTTCAGCGGCATCAATTTCTGTTTTCAAATAATCCAGTAGTTTTTTATGGGAAGTTTGATCGGCGAGCAATTTGGCTTTAGTTGCAACACGTTCCGCCTCTCGCCTGAGCCTGTCGGCAATCTCATCCGCCTTGTGAACACTGTTTTCAAATGCTTCTGAGAGCGTCTCTGAAAACCCGACTTCTTTTACATAGTCGCCAATTTCTTGATCCAATACCGGCTTACCCTCCAGAACATGTAATATAAGCTGCCATCCCCTGCCCCTCTGCTCCCGTGCCTTTTGAAGATCTTCCTCGGTGGGCACTTCCTGCTTTAACCGAAGCTCGTCTATTTGCCGTTCAACATCAGCCAGCGTTCTTTCAATCTTCTCGAAATCCTCTTTTAAACTACCGTACTTGATCTCAGCCTCTGCGGTTTGGTCTTCAAACAGGCCAATAGTTTCCATTGAAGGCACCGGAAGACGTTCCAACTTTTCGACCGATCCGGACCAGAGTGTCTGTTTGCCAAGCGCCACATCCAGAGTCTTTAATGCGGAACTGATTTCAGATTGTTCTTTGCCATAGTGTTTTTCTAAAGCCCCGTATTCTTCAGCCCGGGATATGGCATTTTTTAAGGGGTCTATCTTCCTGGGGGTTCCAAGTTTTTCCAGCTTCCTGTCAATTCCTTCAATACGATGGGTAAGGTTGGGAATTGCTTCCCGGGCGGTATGGATACGCGTGACGATCCGCTCAAACCGGGTTCCGAGGTCCTGTATGCGGACCGCCTCCGACTTCTTAATCCGTAATTTTTCAGCATGGTCCAGGGTTAAGTCATCCCGCAGGCTGCGAAGGATTTCCCCGGCTTCGCCGAGCAGGACACTCATACGCGTTTGTAACTTAATACGATCCCCGGCCGCTTTGTGCTGACTCCCGAATTCCCGATGGATTTCTTCAATCAACGTTGAATTTTCCAGCAGACTTTTGGAAATTTGAAGCTCGGATAGCTCTTTTTGGATAACCTCCATGCTTTTAAGCGCCTGATCACGATCGTTTTCTGCGACTCGCAGGGTTGTGAGCAGGTCGCGTCTTTGCTTGGGGAATTCTTCGGGTAACAGCACCGCGGTGGCGAATGTCCGGAATTCATTGATTCGTTCTTTGCGTTTGGCGATAACCGGAAGCGCCTCTTGAATACGTTCTAAACGATGCAAAGCGCGCCGCTTTCTCGCCAAATCCTGTTCCACGGTTTGCTTGTGCGCCAGTGCCTGGCGCAATGCCTGATCATGGGTAACCCATTGCCGGCCGGGCAGCTGGGCATCGCGCAACTCTTTACGATTTTTGTTTATTTTGCCAATCGCTTCATTGATTTTCTTTTTCCTTCCCGACGGTGTGAAAAGAGCATCCGCTTCGAACTTGAGTTGTTCCTGAACCCCACGAAGATTAGAAGCCCCTGATCCTGCAGCAAAAATAAGCTGTCCCATGCTTCCGCCGCCCCTGATAATCTCTTTGCCGCCCCGCACCAGATCGGCATGGTCAATACCGAACAGGGTAACAAAGAGATCGGCGTCAACCCCGTTTAAGAATCTGTTGAGCAGGGATTCTTCGATTACCGTTTGATCATCTCCGGATCGAAGCGTATTTTGCCTGCCTTTTCGCCGGACAAATTCCAACACATCGCCCGTGCCGGATTGAAGGGTCGCTCCGATTCGCATTTTGGCGTACGGATGAAGAAAGTCATCCGTGGACCGTTCGGGGATACCGTAAAGCAGGTTCCGCAATGCTCGCAAGGCGGAACTTTTGCCCGCCTCATTGGGACCATAAATCACGTGAAGGCCTTGATTGCCGGGGCTTAAATCAATCACCCTATCGGTAAACGGTCCATAGGCAATAAGCCTGATCTCGAGAATTTTCATTGGGAATCCTCTTTTTGCATCAGCCTCTGAATAAGCATTGGCCGCACCTGCGCCAACAGACTTTTCAGCCATTCCGTATCATCAAACCGGATCCGATCCGGGTCCTGTTTGAGTTCTTTGGGCATTTTTTTCTCGAGATCCATCAGTTCATCCGATAACCCACGCAATAAATCCGGTTGGTCTGAGAATTCGTCAAACAACCGGACAAGCTCTCCCATGGCCCCGTCACCGGTCTGAAGATCTTTATCAGATGTGGGCAACCGGGTGTGAAATTTAATTTTTTCAATCCAGACCCTATGACCGCTGGTATCTAAAGCCGCTGCCCGGATCTCATTGCCCCATCGGTCAACATTGGCAAGAAGTTCGCTGTGAGCCGTCGTTTCACCCTGAATGACAACACGGACAACCAGAGGCCGGTCCTCATTTTTCTCCAATAGGGTGTCAAGGCGATTGCAAAAACGATCGATAACCGTATAGCCGCTTTCAGCGCCGTTTGAATCCACGGTGACGATCTCCCACCGGATAACATCCAGGGGTTTAAACTCTATTTCCGCACGCCCCCTGTCATCAACCGTAACGAGCACACATCCTTTGGGACCGGTTTCTCGAACATGACGCCCTTGAATGTTTCCGGAAAATACAATCCACGGGTCATCTGAAAGAATCTCATACTGATGAACGTGCCCTAATGCCCAGTAATCATATTCTTTAGATCGCAATCCTTCCAACGTACACGGGGCATATGGCTCGTGGCCTTCACGGCCCGAGGCGCAGGTGTGCAATAACCCCGTATTAAAATAACCGGGCACCGGTTCAGGGTAACGAAGTGATAAATCTTTTTTTACGGCCGGCGTTGCAAAACTCTGGCCATGAATCGCAACATTCAGACTGTCGATGGTATGTGTTGCGGGTTGGTTTGACGGAAACAAATGAACATTTTCCGGAAGGCGGAGTGTTTTGGTTATCTTACTGGCGGCATCGTGATTTCCGGCAACCATGAAAACGGAAATGCCGGCTTCCCGAAGTCTGCTCGTTTGGGATACCAGATAAAGCCCGGTGTTGTAATCTTTCCAATCCCCGTCATAGAGGTCTCCGGCAATGAGAATGAAATTAACCTTTTCGGCAATGGCAGTCTGAATCAGATTATTGAAAGCCCGCCGGGTTGCCTGGCGAATTTCATCTACCGGAGCCCCATCATAATAATCGAGCTTGTGCAAAGGGCTGTCCAGATGAATGTCGGCTGCATGAATAAATTTAAACATATTTCAATACACTACCAGAAGCCATGCAAGTATTGTTTTCACGTTAAATAGGACGCAGATTTTCGCAGACCCGCCTGCCATGCGAGCTCGCCCGCCAGCTGAGCAAGCCGAGGCGGCCTGGGGCACAAGCGGGCAGGTATACACAGATAATATTGTTATTTTGCAATTTAAGAATCTTGATAATCTGTGTTTATCTGTATCCAAAAAAGGAAATTCCTATACTATCAAGTTACTGTCCGGTTCTTTGTAACCCATCGAATCGCTCCTGTTCTAACGGTCGAATCTTAGATATTTTTTCAAAATCCTTATCGCTGTGCAGGAGGATAGCACCATACTCCAGTGCGATCTGCGCTATGCAGCAATCCACCGGGCTGTTGATCGTAACTCCCCTTCGCTTGAGTTCAAAATAAATCCGTGCGGCATCCGGCCAAGTATGTTTGGTAGCTTCGAGGTAGTATTGTGTCGACAGGTAATCCTCAAGCAACTCCCATTCTTTCCGATCTGTTGCACCCTGGAGAAGTTCCAGTTGATTAAATCGACTGAGAACATAATTTTCTGAGCCAATCCTTTCTTGAAAGGCTGTTGCAACGTGTCCGGTTTTGTCCTTAAAAATTTCGATCCAAACCGATGTATCAACCAAAATCATTCTCTTAGTTTCCTCATCTTCTTATGGTCATAATTTTTGTAGAACTTGATGGAACCTGCCAATTCGGTCATATCCTTTCGCTTTTTAATCCGGATAAATTCTGTAAGCGCCTCATGAATAAGATCTTTTTTGGTTCTGGCATTGCTCACGGAAAATGCCTCATTCAGCAGATCGTCATCAATTACGATATTGGTTCGCATGACAGCCTCCCTGTGTGGATTTAATACCTGAATCTTGCATGAAAATTAACAAATAAAAAGGTAAAAATTCTCATTGATTTTCATTCAAGATTCAGGCAATATACATTATACACATTCTATACACATTGTCAATAAGACTTTTGGATTTCATATTTTGGTTTTTGAGTACCTAAGCAGTGAATTTCAAATCTGAATTTTTTGCCCCAATTCGTCCATTGCTTGCCGAAATCCTTGATTTAGCCGTGAAATCATGATTTTTATTTAAGAAATGAGAGTGTTTTGGCACGGAATGTGCTTAATTTATTGTTTTTACAAAGACCGGAACTTAGGGACTTCGCCCCAATTGGAATAACGGCCCCAGTGAAATAGAAAAAAGTTTCACGGGGTAAAAATGATGGAGTAATGGAATAATGGGTCTGAAGGAGTTTTTTACAATTAAAATGGTTTATTTCCGCCCTTACTTCCAATATTCCATTCTTCCATTCTTCCATTTTGATGTCATAAATCAAAAGCTATTAAAAGATTATTAAATTCAATTAATTGTAGAATTTCAGAAACGTCTAAGTTTGTGAGGTGACCAAATGTTAACGCTAAAACGAGTAGGTATGATCTCTTTTGTAGGAGCTTTTTTGGCTATCTTGATCATGAGTTCAACCCTTTACGCAGAAGATGATGGAATCAAGGGTCGTATTCCGGAAGGGGTGTATATTGAACTGACCAAGGAATTTTATGAGGCCCTCCAGAATAACGGCTATGGAGGAACCAAAACATACAGCAATGACCCATCAAGAGACTATCTGAAACAGATCGCCATATCCACCCGGTTTATGGTCGAGACCAACCTGCAAATATTAAAACAGCAGGAAAAGATGATTCAATTGCTCGAAGACCTAAACAGGAAAAATAAGTAGAAGTGGTTTCAAAACCTCCCCTCAGGCCCAATTTCTGTGTTGGACCGAGGGATTCAATACTCGAAATATTAAATATATTCCTGCGTTTGAATCCCTCGGTCCGCCTTGACTTTGAACCTGATTGAAGGTTTTGAAACCACTTCTAGTAAACATCTTGGTCCAGAGGACCAGGTTTTTCAGGACCAAATGAAGCTCCCCGCAGTAAGCTGCGGGGTATCAAAGCGGAATTGCGCCGTAGCCATTCCAACGTTTAAATGATATAGCGAAATTAACCCGCCTTCGCTCTGATGAGCTTCGGCGCGGTTCACCTCGCATTTCATCCCTGCAGCCCCGCTGAGCGGGATCTCCGCTCCGCTACGACAAACTGCAGGGTATTCAGGCGAAGGCGAATAAACAGGGCTCATCATTAATCGAAAGGTGTTCGGTCATGATATACAGCCATGAAGAGCTCCTTGGCCATACCAGACTTCCTCTTACCATTGCTGAAATCATACTCTTTATCATCATTATCTATCTTCTTTTGGCTGTCGGTGGAAAGTGGCGGATATGGCTGGGATCATTGCTGCTGGTCTATTGGATGGTATTGGTGACCGGCAAGTTCTGGCCGGCGCCTAAAATTGAAGTCCCCAAATCTCCGCTGACAACAAAAATTGCCGTCCGGGAAGACCCGACCCGGGGCAATTTTGTCTGGAGCCCCGAATACCGAGTCGGTTTTTGGTGGCATTTTTTTCCGGTCAAGAAATATTTTATCATTCACAACAGGGCCCTTGAAGAGAAGATTTTAACCCCAGACGATTTTATCATCCCCGCGCCCCTTGACGATCAGGATCTGGCATGGGTTCATAGCCGCGGCTATCTGTTGCGTCTTTATCTTTTGGCGTTTACGCCCATGGGTTTTATCAACGGTGAGAACCCGATCAGCTGGTATATATTTAAAAAGTTAAAGGTTGCCTGCGGAGGTACTTACCTGGCGTGTAAAATCGCTTTAGAGCAAGGCATGGGCATGAACCTGGGTGGCGGTTTTCATCACGCCTTCGCCGGTCACGAGGAGGGTTTTTGTCATTTGAACGATATCGCGGTGGCGATTCGGAAGCTTCAGATGGAACGTTTCATCGATCGGGCAATGGTTATCGATTGTGATGTGCACCAGGGAAACGGGACTGCGACCATATTTCAAGGAGACCATACGGTCTTTACTTTCAGTATCCACCAGGACGACCTCTATCCCTATCAGAAAGCCTACAGCAATTACGATATCAGTCTTCCCGGGAGCATGCGGGTGGACGACGAGAACTATCTGGAGCATCTCAAGGTGCTGCCGGACCTGATAAAAAAGCATGGTCCCGACCTGGTCATTTACCTGGCCGGAGCGGACCCGTTTAAGGAAGATCGTCTGGGTGGCTTTTTACTGACCAAACAGGGTTTGATGGATCGCGATGCTTATGTTTTGGGGCTGTGTGCGGATCGGGGAATTCCCGTGGCCGTTGTTCTGGGAGGAGGTTACGCCCCGAATATTAATGATACCGTAGAGATTCATTTAAATACCGTTCGGGTGGTTCATCGACTGCTCGAGGATATTCAAAACCCTGATTTATCCAACAGATGAGGCTATTGACCGTCCGGAAACCGGTAACCGGCAACAAGAATTTTCTAAAAAGCGATGAAGGCACAAACCATCAGCAAAAGTCGGAAACAAAAATCGGATAAAAAAAGCCCTTTTCTTACCACTTCGACCACATTATCTGAATCGCCCACCAGCTCATCGGGGGTAAACAAAATGAAGTCCATTACTGAAATCACCTTGTTTTATAATATCTGTAATTCACCCGTTCTAAAAATATTGGTAAGTAAACACAAGTTGGTCTCAATTAGGAAATTTAAATTCTCGGTGATACATCATTCAGGATCGTTATCATGAATTTATTTGACTCATATTATGTCCTAAATATCGATGTTCTGTTCTATTATCTATCCCGATTGCTCGGAGGATTTTCAAATGGCTAATAAACCGACCTATGAAGAATTGGAAAAACAGATCAAAGAATTACATAATGAAGCTCTTCTGGTTAGAGATAAAAATAAGAAAATACAGGAAAAATTAAACCTTTCCAAAACAATTTTCTCTGTTACACCAGATTTGCTTGCTTTAAAAGACCGTTATTTTGTCTACCAGGCTGTAACTCCTGCTTTTTGCAAGTTTTTGGGAAAAACCGAGGAAAGTATTATTGGAAAAACGGACTTTGATCTTTTTCCACGTTTTGAAGCCGAAATCTATCGCCGCGACGATCAGAAAGTAATAAAAACGGGCAAACCTCAAGTTCAAGATGAAGAAGTCACCGGTGAGGATGAAAAAAAGTGGTTACGGGTGTCCAAGACGCCGGTGTTTAGCGAAAAGGGAGCAATTATAGGAGTGCTCTGTTCGGTTGTCGACATCACAAATCGAAAGCTTGCCGAGGAGTATCTCGCAAGGGCTGAGCATGAAAAAGAGACAATTCTCGATAGCTTGTTGGAGATAGTAGTTTATATGGATTTGGAAATGAGAATCTTATGGGCAAACATAGCGGCATGTAAATCTGTAAATCTAACACGTGATGAGTTGATAGGGCGTCATTGTTTTGAGCTTTGGGCTGATAGTTCTGAACCCTGTTCCGACTGTGTGGTTGTTAAAGCTATAAAAACTGGACAGGCTCAAGAAATAGAAAAAACAACACCTGATGGGAGGTCATGGTTTAATATTGGATGTCCGGTAAGAGATGAAAAAAATACTATAATTGGCGGAATTGAAGTTGTTTTAGAAATCACCGAACGAAAAAACACAGAGATTGCTCTAAAAAAAAGCGAAGAACGATTTCGCAATTTAACCGAAATAACCAGTGACTGGATTTGGGAGGTTGATAAAAATGGATTCTACACCTATGTTAGCCCAAAAATTCAAGACATACTTGGTTATGAGCCAGAAGAAATAATTGGTAAGACTCCGTTTGACCTAATGCCCCCTGCCGAGGCCAACAGAGTTTCCAAGATTTTTAATAGCATTGTTGCTTCACAGAAGACGTTTGATTGTCTTGAGAACCTGAATTTGCATAAAAACGGTCATCCAGTAGTTCTTGAAACCAGTGGAATCCCAACCTTTGATGTTGATGGAGCGTTTCTTGGTTACAGGGGTATTGATCGAGACATCACTGAGCGTAAACAAGTAGAGGTGGCTCTTAGGGAGAGTGAAGGAAAACTCAATGCCATGTTGCAGTCTATTGGTGATCATATGAGCATGATGGATAAAGACTTAAATATTATCTAGGTTAACAAAATCGCAAAAGAGGTGTTTGGTAATGATATTATTGGCAAAAAATGCTATGAAGTATACCATCAAAGAAAAGAGCCCTGTAAACCATATCCCTGCTTAACGCTTAAGGCATTTCAGGATGGAGAGGTTCATAAGCATGATACCCAGGTGATCGATCAAGACGGGGAAAAGATATTTTTCCATTGTACTGCTAATGTCGCGTTAAGAGATAAAGAGGGAAAACCCACAGCAGTATTGGAAATTTCCAGGGACACCACCGAGCACAAGCAGGCAGAATTAGCCCTGATAGAAAGAGGTAAAGAATTAGAGAATAAAACTCAGGAGCTTGAGGAAGTCAATGCTGCATTGAGAGTCCTTCTAAAACACAGGGACGAAGATAAAAAAGACTTAGAAGATAAAGTCGTTGCCAATGTGAAGAAGCTTGTTTTGCCATATGTTGAAAAACTGAATAACAGTCGATTAAACGATCGGCAGATGGTATATTTAAATATTATTAAATCGAATCTTGAGGATATTATTACCCCATTTCTACACCAGTTGTCCTCAAAATATTCTGATCTCACCCCTAGTGAAATTCAAGTTGCCGGGCTTGTTAAGGAAGGTAAGACAACAAAAGAGATAACTGAATTGTTGAATTCCTCCACAGGTGCTATTAATTTTCATCGCAACAATCTTAGAAAGAAACTGGGTCTGCGAAATACAAAAACAAACCTAAGGGCCTTCCTTTTACCCCTCCCCTAATATAAGCTTTAGCCTTATATTAAGCTTATAGTTATTAGTCATTTACTTTTTAATTGTTTATTGCAATATTGTCTTAAAAAATCAGCCCTTTAATAACCTATTAAACCTTAAGCTAAGCTGAAGGTCCAGGCTTTGCCTTCAGGCCATCGCGAGCACTCAGGTGAGGCAGACTGGCTCAAAAGCGCAGATGGCGAACTCCTTCATTTCATAGATGATCAGTCGACAATACAAGATAAAGCCAAACCGTCCCAGGGTTAAGGAAATGAGCAAAAACTCCCTAAAAGAAATTAGAGAGTCCCTTATGATCAGCAAGGTCGAGCTTGCAAGAAAGACCGATCTATCACCCAAGACCATTACACGGATAGAACAAGGCCTGCCATGCAGAATTGAGACAAAACCAAAGATTATTAGAAATTTAGGGTCTATAAATTCAGATGAGAACAAGGTTATGGCATCATTTATCAGAGATAATGGAGGTGTGCGCTCAGGATTAGATCGGCGTCAATTTTCATATGACAAGCATATTCCTGAGCGCAGGTCTGCCAAGGATCGAAGAAACGGACTTGATAGAAGACTGAAACCAAGAATGTCAGAATAT
>CAZBOB010000124.1:0-10806 GCA_964492995.1 uncultured Desulfobacteraceae bacterium
TCGATTTCTCGATCCCTCAGCACGAGGCAGCATGACAGATCTCCCGGGGTGAACACGTATCTTTCCGCACACGAGCGCCGAGTATACCTGCCTGGCCTAAGATGGATAGAGGACTTTACCGTGTGTTGCCGGCTCGTCCCACCAGACCCGCCTGACTCGGTTCTTGTTCATCGCCCCATGCGTTTGCGGTACCCTGCCTCGGCAGGGCGGCCTCCTCCCCGAGCACCGTCACCGGATACCCGGTTGCCTTACCGCTACATCCTTCGCCTCCATCGGGCTGGATCAGGGACTTGCCAAGCTCCGTCACACCCACGGAGCTCGGCTCACCCTTAAGAATACGTGCCGTGCCCGGCACACAACCTGTCAGTTCAGTGGACAGCTAGGGTCGGGCCGTTTCGGCAGGCAGTGGTATCAAGAAAAGAATCATTTTTAGGAAAAGGTAGTGGGGGGTCCTGGCTGCCCCTGACTTCTGCGGCGGTCAGAATTGAAATGAAGGTATAAAGTTATGGAAGATTCATTTTCTAGACGTCACGGATATCATCCAGAAGAAAAGGAAATAAAGGTACGAAATGATGCGCCTTATGACCTACGGGGAGTGATAGTGGATATTGCATACGGTAAGGGTTTCAGTCCAAAAACTCTTAGGCCCGTCGTTTGCCGCGCGTTGCTTAAACGTCCAGATCCCAATAATTGGTCAGAGTATCCAAATATAGATGAAGAAATACGGAATCTTCTGGATGACTGCGAATGGTATAAAGTTTATGATGTAATCGAAGAAATTTACCATAGCGCATATCCTGCCCAAACTCAAAGTTTCGAGACAGATATCAATGCTTTCTTTCGAGAAGAAGGTATTGGATGGCAATTGATTTCCGGAAAAATCGAGGTGCGTGGCGAAGAGGGATTTGAAGTTGGCTTAAAGAAAGCCCATCAGACCTTAGACCAAAGCGGCCTGCAAACAGGAAGCAAGGAAATTCATGAAGCAATATTGGATTTGTCTCGCCGTCCCAGTCCTGATATCACAGGAGCCATACAGCATTCTATGGCTGCTTTGGAATGTGTTGCGCGAGAAATCAGCGGTGACCAGAGAGCCACACTTGGCGAAATATTGAAGAGATTTCAAGGTTTGGTACCTAAGCCGTTAGATAAATCTATTGAAAAAGCATGGGGTTTTGCCTCGGAAATGGGACGACATCTGCGTGAGGGCCGGGCACCGTCTTTTGAAGAGGCCGAGTTAATACTGGGCCTCTGTGCGACAATTTCAACCTATCTTGTTAAGAAACATAATCAACATTGATGTTGATGCTCGCCCAACATTCTGCTTCAAGTGGAACATTGGGGAAGAGTATATCTATGGAATTAATGACAATTGTTGGGTTATTTTTAGGGGTACTTGGTGTATGGTGGTGTTCCGGTTCTTTTTTTAATAATGTTGGCCGATTTGCATCTCGAGCCGGTGAACACTCCATGGCAAGGTTTCTTTTCTGGATATCTGGTTATATTGGGTTTCATAGGCATTCCAGAGTAAATGTAAAATATGAAGGTTTTTTATTAGGTAAAGTTTCTGCTCAAGAAGTCCTTGAAGCTCTATATAAGAACGGAATACAGCACACAACCCACGGTAAATGGCTTATCGGAAAACTTAACCACCATTAGGGGGACTGAAGTCGCCCAACCTGTCAGTTCAGGTGACAGCCAGGGCCGGGCCGTTTTGACAGTTTGTTGGAAATTGAAATTTATCTTTTTTATTGAGAGGTCAGTGGAAGCCCTGTCTGCCCCTGACTTCTGCGTTATCCGTTGGGAAAAGATTTAGGCAGATGCTTCGGACTGGATAGATTGAATAGCGTTCTGTGCTGCATGAACTAAGAATGACGATCTGGACATACCACGTTTTTTAGCAGCGGCATCGATCTGTTTTAACGTCATTTCAGGCACGGTAACATTCACCCTGACCGTGCGGGGTTTGGCATCAGGTACAGAAACGACCAAATAGGCGATTGCATTGATGTAATCGGGGTCGCTCATGATTTCTTCGAGCTTAGAGGGGCCGGGCAATTGTTCACCGTCTTCGAGCATACCCTGGATGTGAAGCGTGAGAGCTTCCTGAGCCATATCCTTGGCTTCATCGATATTTTTCCCAGCGGTAATACACCCGGGAAAGTCTGGAAACGATATGCCGAAATCTGATTTGGCTTCTTTATGAACGATAGCAATATAGTTTGCCATGGTAATACCTCAACTGAATTTGATACCTGACTGGTGCTCAATACTTTTTAATGTGCCAATCGGTATGTCTTTTTTTGGATGTGGAACGGTGACTCGTCCTTTTCGTTCTGGATGCCGGGATTGGGTATGAGAGCCAACCTTTGCAATTTCATACCACCCGTTTTGTATGAGTATTTTGATGATTTTTCGGCTATCCATAGTGTGTATTAATACACACCCCGGCACAGTTTGTCAATATTAACAATTTGCCGGATAACACTTATAAGGCCTCCTGCTGTCAAGGGGTAAATGTATCCATTAACGAAAAAGGCATTTAATTTTTCGTTTAACCGAACAACGAACCATTTAGCCGATGGGCAGGAAGACACCGGGGTCAAAGACAACCGGGTCAGGTCTTCATTCTTGACAAACAACTTGGTAAAAGGCTAGGAACTTGTAGAACGCCCATAAAATTAGAAGTTTCCTCGATGGATGGGGAGAATTATATATTTATAGGGGCGTCTTGCTGATTGATATCGCCCAACTTGACGCCAAAGGACGGCGCAAGTTAGCATGGGATAGTAACTCCACTTACTTTACAAGAAAAACGGCAAGTAAATTAAGAGCAATCGAGGAAGTTAATGTCGCCGGAATTGAGAAAAGCGATTATGAAGTTCGTGCCTGATTATTTTTCCTGGGATAAAAATCGCCAGGAACAATACCGCGTTGACGCACCGAAAGAGGATGCCTTTAAGATCATGCAGTTCCTGTTGAGAGAGCTGTTTGATATTTCTGTTTCCAACGATGATGAGGTAGAGGACGCATGGCGGGCAATGAACGAGGTGCAATGTTCAAAAATTAACGCCACATTGCTCCCCATAAAAGGGATTGGTGAAGATTTCTTTTACTTGAATGAAGTTTTCTGCGGTCAAAAAAACCTGTTCAGTTTTGAGACGCTTTATGATTACGATTTTGATGATTATAAGTTCCAGGAAGACTCCCGTAAGAAGGAGCAAAAAGATTATGAAACAAAACCATATAGAGGGTCACTGTATTTAACTTGGGCACGTTTGATGATAGACGACTCTTTCAGCTATGGCTTGCTAAGCATGGTTGCCGGCTACCTCTACTGTCAGCTTGATGAATACGGGAATGATTATATGGAAAAGTTGATTCCGCACGAATTCATACATGGAAAAAACCATGGAAAAGCTCAGGGTGATGGCTATCTGTTTGATCTTAAAATTGATGCCAACGGCCTGCAATCGCAGCTGAACGAACTGAAACATCGTTTCTGGAAACACCTAAGCGAGGTGTATGAAAGGCTTGTGGATGAATTTGACAAAAAGTCGAAGCAGCGCGTGTTTATTCTGAATCAGAGTCAGGTGGGCAATCCAAATCATCACTTTGTGTTTACCGACAAGGAAATTTTGAAACGCATTCATTTCAAAACTTTCATGCGTTGTTGCCGTGCCGCTGAACAGACCGATCACTCTTTGCTTTCTCATAAACTGGAAGAAGAAAAACAGTTGTTAACAAAATATCTGGATAACCAATATAAAGACATTATGGAGAATTTTGATCCCAAAATCGTAAGGTTCCGAAAAAAATACAAAGTGATCTTCCACAGAGATTCCGGTCTCGACGAGCTACTGGATTAAAATTTTCTTTTCTATGTGTTAAGAGCGTGTCCATGATGACACAAATGGCCCAAAATTGTCTAACATCTGCCCTTAACCAGACTGCGAGAACGGGAAGCGCTTTCCCGTAAGCCATTGGCGCGGCTGGTTAGCTTAGCATTCGACAGTCAAGGAGAAATAACTTCCCGAGATTGATGGGCCCATGAAATCATCGGAATATAGAGCCTACGAAAATATAGGCTGAAGGGGATAAGGTACCTATTTGATGGCCAGCTATAACCAGATCGTGTTTCTACCGTGGGCCGCCTTGCACAGCGAGCTCCAAGTTGGCCCGGTCCAGTTCTGGCCTTTCAACCGACAGACTGGGAATGGTGTCAAACCTTGAATAGTGAATAAAAACAATTTATAGTATAATATCAGCAAGTTATTGTCTCAACAAAACCTTTATTTGTGCTTATATGCAACATGATGATGATAAGATTTCTTAGTCCCATAGATGAATCTGCCCGTTCACTGAAGTGGCAAATTAAACGGTTGTATTCGTCAGGTGTGAGGAACTGTGGTACCGTTTTTTCGATTTTTGGATATGGTATACCGGTGGCGATATTTTCAGGTATGATCCGGTGAAGCGTCAAAAAGTGGAAAAATTGTCTGAGCGTCCGGACCCGGGACTTTCTGACATGGACTGAGGGTTCTTTATAATCGGCGACAAAGTCAATAACCACCCCTAAAAAGGGTGGCTTGATGGTGACCCCAAAAGGGTCTTCAATAAATAATTGTTCACCGCAGAGTCGCAGAGGGCGCAGAGTTTTTGGTTTTTATTTTGCTTTTCGCTGAGACGCCGAAAAGCAAAATCACACAACTCTTCGTGGAATATAAAATCTGAGTTCTCGTTGTTTTGAAAGCATCTATCATTCGCTGATTTCTTGCAGCATAAGCTGCTTAGTGCTTTTCCATTGCCGTCCTCTCAACGGCAATGGAAAAATTATTATTCTCTGCGCCCTCTGTGCCTCAAGCGAAGCGGGCGGTGAATATAAACTCACATACCTGCATAGCAAAGCTGGGACCTTCAGCTTAGCTGAAGGTTTAATGGATTAATTAATCAGATGCCGGTATGTAATCTTTTTAACTGACCGGATTCTTTGAGATTTCAGGAAGGCTTTAAATTCATTCAGCCGGATGGTTAAAGCCTGGATGGAACGTACTGAGAAATCGGCCAGTTGCCAATATTCCAAAAACTGTTTGCAATACGATGAAGCATGATGTTAACTCTCCATTTTTATTGGATCATGCTTCTTAATTTATAAGCCTGAGGCTTATTAACCGCGTATTAATAAAAGCCAAACTGCGCTAACTGCGGGGTTTGTTGGTTAACTCGTCACAAACCACCTGCCTTCACGTTTAAGTGTAGCTTTGTCCATGCGTAATATGGAGGTGCGAAGATGAGACAAATTGACTTTATGGAAATCGAAGCCATTAAGGTTGGGCACGCACAGGATTTGGAAGCAGCAACTGGTTGCACTGTCATAATTAGTGAAGAAGGGGCAACAGTTGGAGTAGACGTGAGAGGTGGTGCTCCTGGAACAAGAGAAACCGATCTCTTGAATCCAGTTAATCTGGTGCACAAGGCTCACGCAATCCTCTTGGCAGGGGGGAGTGCATTCGGGTTAGATGCGGCCGCTGGAATAATGCAATATCTTGAGGAGAATAACATTGGTTTTGACGTTCAGGTTACCCGGGTTCCCATTGTCTGTGGCGCGGCGCTATTTGATCTGACGATCGGTGATCACAAAGTCAGGCCAGATAAAGCAATGGGTTATCAGGCCTGCTTGAATGCTAGTTCTGTTGAGTGTAGGCAGGGATGTATAGGGGCAGGCACAGGGGCTACGGTAGGCAAGATTTTGGGCATGGATCGAGCCATGAAAAGTGGCTTGGGGTGTTTCGCCCTGCAGGCTGAAAGTCTTAAGGTCGGCGCGTTGGTGGCGGTAAACTGCCTGGGAGATGTCATGGATCCTCTAACCGGAAAGAAGCTGGCTGGTCCACTCAAGGATGACATGCAGACCCTGGCCGACACTGAAGAAATTATGATCAAGTCATACACCGACACAAAAAGCCTTTTCAGTGGTAATACCACTATTGGCGTTGTAGCCACAAATGCGGCCTTTACAAAAGCACAAGCCACAAAGCTGGCTTCCATGGCGCAAAACGGATATGCCAGGGCCATGAGACCTGCTCATTCAATGTACGATGGTGATACGATATTTGCCATGTCTGGCGGCAGCATTGAAGCAGATCTTAGTGTGGTGGGCTTACTTGCCGCAAGAGTCATGGAGAGAGCGGTGATTGCAGCTGTTGAGAATGCCAAATCGCTCTGCGGGCTAAAGTGTTGCGCAGACCTGAAAGCGAAAACGAGTTAACCCTTCAGTTGTATAAATAACATAGCAAAACAGGCTCAAAAACAGCGCCGGCCAAGGTATTCAGCCATATTGCCGGTTTTGCAGGAAATCATTCCAGGTGACATCCTGAATAAAACCTCGTGTCAAAGCTTGAATTGTGAATTAATAAAACCTTGTGAAACCTCGTGTCAACGCTTGAATTATGAATTAATATTTGACAATTAAGCCGCTGTCACTTTGTAGAATTAATATGGGCAGAGCATGGCGAATTGAATATGAAGGTGCATTGGATAATTTAATGTGCCGGGGAAATGACAGGCAGGATTTTTACTTAAACGATACTTATCGAAATTTGTTTTTAGAAACGATTTCGGAGATATCGGAACGTTTTGAAGTAGATATTTTTGCCTATGTTTTGATGTCCAACTATTATCATCTTTTGGTAAAATCGTTAAAATCTATCTTGATAAATTTGTTCAGGCAAAACGATTGCATGGCATAGCTAAACACAAACGTGATTTAATTGTTTATTTGCTTTGGAATAAAGAATTAATGACCAATGATAAGTTAGGGCGTTTTTTCAATATAAGTTACTCCGCTTTCAAACTGAAGCAGAAACCGGATAAAATAGGCTACATTCTTTGCTACGAAATGGATACCTGTCCGCCGGGCAAATCCAGGGTCTGCCGTAAAAACCGGTCCTCCTGCAATTATATTTGTTTTCGACGGGAGGTTTTTGCTTATCATTAAAATGTCTTCCTCTGAATCAAACTGGAGTACGGTTAATCCTAATAAATCAGGTTTATTTTTTTTACATGCGGTTATGATTTTTTCAGGCGTCACAAGTAGCCCGAGTTCAATGATTTCAAGACCAGCTGTTTCAGAGAACATCCGAATAACTTCGAGACCCTGGGCCAGGCCGTCGTCAAGGGTTGCGGTAATCATCAACGGAGGGTTGTCCCACAACCCCGAACCACCTGTTTTCACTTTCCATTCCCGCAACTCTCCGGCCACTTTTTCAAGCCCTGACCTGGAAGGCAACCCGTTTAATTGCCATTTTCTTGACAGGCCCTCCAGTTTTTCCCATAACTGTTCTCTGTAATCAGAAATTTAATTCACCCTTTGGCTATGTTAAAAATTAAAAATATATAATATGGTAATGAAACATTGTCAAAGGTGAAGACCATTCAAAATCCGTCACCTAAAAAAATTAAGGTTGTTTTGGAGATGAAGAAAGCGAGCAAAAATTGTTACGATTTAATCCAAGCGGACTTGCCACCGGCATTGGTAGTCTTCCGTTTACCGATCCAGGTCAGGCCATAAAGCTCATTAGGAGATACTTTCCTGCAATTCCCCACTGGCCGCAGATGCCGCGTCGGGGAATGGAAGAACATTTTGTATTTCAGTTCCTCCAACCCCTTGTGGAAGCCGGCCTGCTGGTGGCGAAAAACCACACGTATTTCTTTGATATGAGTCGACAGAGCTGGCCGGATCGCCTTACCGACTTTTACACAACCTGCCTCTCGGCTGAAGAGGGTGACCCTACCGCCCTGAAAAATTTTGTCCCTCCGAAACATGCCGCCAGAGGATTTCATGTGTTCCTGGAAAATGCGCAAAAGATAAGCGCCAACGCCGTTAAATTCTTGAAAGGGCAAATAGTCGGCCCGCTGTCCGCTGGTTTGCAGTTAAAAGACGAGAAGGGCCGGATTGCCTATTACCAGGATGAGTTGCGTGATGTCATGGTCAGGACGCTGGCCCTGAACGCGCGTTGTCAGGCAGCCGCCTTGTCACAATTCGGGAGTCCGGCAATTATTTTTGTAGATGACCCTGCCATCAGGGCATATGGCTCCATGCATCATCTTACACTGAGGCGAGACATGATCATTGAAGACTTAAATACCATATTCCGTGGTGTTCTTTCTGAGAATGCCTTGGTAGGAGTGCATTCCTGCGAGGCTGTTGATTGGTCGTTGCTTTTTGAATCAGAACTGCAAATTGTCAGTCTGGATGCCTATCGATACGGAGATTCTCTCTTTGCCTATACATCTCAGATTAAGGATTTTATTGAGCGCGACGGCGTAATGGCCTGGGGCATTGTTCCGACTCTGGACGACCCTTTTGCAGAAGGGGCAGACACGCTTTTTAATCGTTTGAATCTGCTTTTGTCAGAACTGGTTGGTAGCGGCTTAGATCAGCGACTTACATTGCGGCAAAGCATGATCACTCCTTCTTGCGGTACAGGTCTTTTGTCTGTTAGAGAGGCGCAAAGGATCTATGAACTGACATCTGCCGTGTCAGAAAAATTTATGTCTATAACTTAAAGAACAACAACCTAATTATAAGGATATTAAAACCCTAAATGAGCGAAAGTCGAGGATGCCCCAGATTTGAGGCATCAAGGGCGAAGTCGAGTGGGAATGGTGTCAAATCTTGAATAGTGAATAAAAACAATTTATAGTATAATATCAGCATGTTATTGTCTTAATAAAACCTTTATTTGTGGTTATATACAGCATAATTATGATAAGATTTTTCAGTCCCATAGATGAATCTGCCCGTTCACTGAAATGGCAAATTAGGCGGTTGTATTGGTCAGGTGTGAGGAACTGAAAGACTGTTTTTTCATTTTTTGGATACGGTAGCTTGAGGGCAATATTTTTCGGTGTGTGCTGATGAAGAATGATGGCAACTCCCCGTTTTCATAGGATCATGCTTCTTAATTTATAAGCCTGAGGCTTATTAACCGCCTATTAATAAAAGGCAAACTGCGCTAACTGCGGGGTTTGTTGGTGGGACTCATTTATAAAATATCAGACCTATTGACTGAAAAGGTCTCTTTTGTTATCTCTTATAAATCGGAGGTTACTATTATGAAAGAAGAACAATTGCTCGAACGAATCGTACTGAACCCAAAAGTTATGGTAGGTAAGCCTGTCATACGGGGGACTCGTTTAACTGTCGATTTCATTCTTAATCTCTTGGCGCACGGGGCTACAGAGAATGAGATTTTGAATGAATACAAAGGCCTCACCATTGAAGATATACATGCTTGCTTCCTTTTCGCCACCAAGTCCCTCAAGAACACTGAATTTATGCCGCTGATGGCGGAGTATTCCTAATGCGATTCCTCGTGGATGAATGTACAGGTCCAACTGTTGCAGAGTGGTTACGCAATCAAAAGCACGAAGTATTTTCGGTTTTTGAAGAGGCAAGAGGTATGGATGATGATGACATTATCCTAAAGGCACTTGAAGAAAATTGGATTTTGATCACAAATGATAAGGATTTTGGAGAAAAAGTATATCGAGATGGCCGACTTCACAGGGGTATCATCTTGCTTCGACTTGAAGATGAACGATCTCAATCAAAAATCCAGGTACTATCTCGTCTTCTCAAGATATACCCAGATCGACTGTCAAACACATTTGTCGTAGTCACAGAAAAGCAGGTCCGTTTTGCCCGAAGGTAGATTAAAAAAAGACGTCCCATCGGGATAGGGAGGAGCCTCGCAGTTCCACCCTCCCACACCACCGGACTTACGGATCGCGTATCCGGCGGTTCGGCTGGTCAGATCAGACACCGATAATACTTGGCCTGACGGGCCTTGGGAACAAAACGCTACCGGCATTTCAGCAACTGCTGCACTATGCCGGTAATAGGAATGGTGTCAAACCTTGAATAGTGAATAAAAACAATTTATATTATAATATCAGCATGTTATTGTCTCAACAAAACCTTTATTTGTGGTTATATACAGCATGATTATGATAAGATTTTTCAGTCCCATAGATGATGAATCTTGCTTTTTACTGAAATGGCAAATTAAGCGGTTGTATTCGTCAGGTGTGAGGAACTGAGGGACCGTTTTTTCAATTTTTGGATAGGGTATCTTGAGGGCAATATTATTTGGTGTGTGCCGATGAAGCGTCAAAAAGTGGAAAAATTGTCTGAGCCTCCGGACCCGGGACTTTCTGACACGGACTGAGGGTTCTTTATAATCGGCGACAAAATTAATCAGATGCCGGTATGTAATCTTTTTAACTGACCGGATTCTTTGAGATTTCAGGAAGGCTTTAAGTTCATTCAGCCGGATGGTTAAAGTCTGGATGCACCGAATTGAAAAATCTGCCAACTGGCCATAATCTAAAAACTGTTTGCAATAGTAATGAAGCATGATGGCAACTTTCCGTTTTCATGGGATCATGCTTCTTAATTTATAAGCCTGAGGCTTATTAAACGTCTATTAGTAAAGAATCCTGGCCCAAAGGACCAGGCTTTGGTTTGCCCCTGAAAGGGTCTGTTTTACTTAAAGCCGTACAAGTTAAAAGTGCCTAAAGTGATCTAAAGTGCCTAAAGTTATGGTGTCGCTTCGCTCCGCTGATTTTATATAATTGACAGAATTCCTTAACCCTGGCCCAGACCGATCACCAATACGCTATATTCAAAAAAGCAGGTTTGCAATGATGTATAGCCGATATCAACATACATGGACGAGTCGCACCAGGGCGGGCTTTAGCTCACTTTAAACTTTAGTTCACTTCAAACTCTTGCAGCGATTCTTCAGG
>CAZBOB010000125.1:0-5978 GCA_964492995.1 uncultured Desulfobacteraceae bacterium
GTGGTTGCTTTGCTTTATTGTTTTTGTTTATAAAAATAAAATTAGAGGAAATCCTTAACGATTCAATTTTCAATCGAAAATATACAATTATTTTCGATAAGGGAATCATAATTTTTAGAAAATTTTGCCACAAGAATCACAAAATTTATAAATAAGAAGCTAGGGGGGAATACTTGTCACGATATATAGGTTCGGTATGCCGGCTTTGTCGGCGCGAAAACTTGAAGCTGTTTCTCAAAGGAGATCGTTGTTATTCCGACAAATGTGCTTTTGATCGACGGAGTTATCCGCCGGGTCAGCACGGTCAGCGCCGTGGAAGGAAAATTTCAGACTACGGAATTCAGCTAAGAGAAAAACAGAAAATAAAACGTATGTACGGGCTTTCAGAAAAACAGTTTCATCTGTTTTTCAAGAGGGCAGATAACCAAAGAGGCATAACCGGAATAAATTTACTGGTAATGCTGGAACGTAGGATTGACAATGTGGTTTATCGTCTGGGATTTGTTAATTCTCGCAGTCAAGGTCGCCATTTTGTTGGGCACAATCACTTTCTTGTTAACAGTAGGAAAGTTAATATTTCGTCATACCTTATTAAAGAAGGTGATGTGGTCGAGGTCCGGGAGAAAAGCCGTAAGATTCAGGCCATAGAAGATTCACTCGGTCTTGTGGTACGGCGGGGCGTTCCACAATGGCTCGATTTGGAAAAAGAGAATTTTAAAGGGATTGTAAAAAGTTTCCCCACCCGCGAAGATATAACAACTCCCATTCAGGAACAACTTATAGTGGAGCTTTATTCCAAGTAAAGCGAGATCTGGGATATGAGATGTTGAATGTAAGATAATACAGCCCCAATATCGCCTTTCACATATCCCTCTGATCAACCTCTGAGACTAAAATTTGGAGATATAATAATGTCATCGAATGAGCTTATGTGCATGAACTGGCAAGAGATGATAAAGCCGGAAAAGGTCCAGGTAAACAGTAATCCTTCTTACGGCAAGTTCGTTTGTGAACCTCTTGAAAGGGGGTTTGGCATAACAATTGGGAACTCTTTAAGGCGGATCATACTTTCTTCTCTTTATGGGGCCGCTATTGTATCTATAAAGATTGATGGCGTTATGCACGAATTCAGTGTTATTGAAGGCATATACGAAGATGTCTCCGAAATCATCCTAAATCTAAAAGAAGTGCGTTTTAAGGTTTCCGATCCTGAACCGAAAACAGTCCGCATCGATGCGGAGGGAAAAGGTGAAGTTACTGCAGGGGATATCATCAGCGATGACGGAAGATGTGAGGTGATAAATTCTGATCAGCATATTGCAACACTTTCGGATGGCGCTAAATTGAAAATGACCATGACTGTCAAAACAGAAAAAGGGTATTCTTTATCCGAAGCAAACAAGGATGAAGACGCACCCTTAGGGACAATACCGATAGATGCGGTTTTCTCACCGATTAAACGGGTAACCTATGTGGTAGGCAATGCCCGTGTCGGCCAGAAAACCGACTATGACAAACTTACCTTAGAGGTCTGGACAGACGGGAGTATCTTGCCTGAGGATGCTGTTGCATATGCAGCTAAGATTTTAAAGGAGCAGATGACCCATTTTATTACTTTTGACGAAGATCTTGAACCGGAACCTGAGAAAAAAGTCGAAGAGAAGGAAAAGATTAAATTTAATGAGAATCTTTACAAAAGTGTTGAAGAACTTGAACTTTCCGTACGAAGTGCAAACTGTCTTAAGAATGCCAATATCGTCAAAATTTATCAGTTGGTAAGCAAAACCGAGGCAGAGATGCTAAAAACCAAAAACTTTGGAAGAAAATCTCTAAATGAGATTAAAGAAGTCTTAAGTGAAATGGATCTTTCTCTTGGGATGAAGCTGGAAGGATTTGAGCCGCCTGAGGAAGATGTAGAGGAAGGAGAGTAGTTTGTTCCATGAGACATCGAAAAGCCGGTTTAAAATTAAATAGAACGAGTAGTCACAGGACTGCCATGTTCAGAAATATGGTTACCTCTCTCTTTAAACATGAGCGTATTCGTACAACTGATGTCAAAGCAAAGGAATTAAGGCGATGGGCCGATAATTTGATTACGCTGGCAAAACGAGGTGATGTTCATGCAAGGCGCCAGGCGCTTTCAATCATAAGGGAAAAGGACGTGGTTTTTAAGCTGTTTGCGGAAGCTGCCGAAAGGTATGGCTCCGTATCTGGCGGTTATACCCGTATTGTTAAACTCGGGACACGGCCCGGTGATGCAGCACCGATTTCTTTGATAGAGTTGATTTATTCCGAAGAGGGGAAAAAGAAGAAAAAAAGAAAAAAGAAAGCCAAAGTTGCTGTAAAGAAAAAGCAGGTTGCCGAAAAGAAAGAAGCGGAAGAGAAAAAAGAGACTGCATCGGAAGAAAAGGCGGCTGAAGAAGAAAAAGGCATGGTAGATAAAAAAGAGGATGTGGTTGAAGAAAAAGAAGTAGAAGTAAAAACCGAATCGACTGCTGAAGATTCAGATGATAAATTTGAGGAGAAAGCTGAGGTGCCTGTTGAATCAGAAGAAACTGAATCCAAAGAACCTGAAGCTAAAAAAGCTGAAGATGATGCCGGAGATTCCGAAGTAAAAGAATAACCCGTCCCTCCAATCTTAATATCAAAAGGCCCTGCATGAAAAGAAAGGGCCTTTTTTATTGTACTTAAAGCGGGGAGATGGGGGCCTCGGATACGCCCGAAGGGTGAAAATTTTTGAGAAATTGAACAAGAAAAATTTCGGTACAAACTGTCACCTAACAACTAGAAATAAAATTGTAAATAACAAAGGCTTTTCATTGCTAATAAAAAGGCCTCTCGAAAATTTTCATGAAATATTCGGACTAAACGGTTAGTTTCTATGAAACGATTGTTCTTATAAATTGTGTCATCTCGGATAAAACAGCATTTTTTGCCTGATAATGGGGGACATGCCTGCAGTCCGGTATCAGTTTTGAATAGACAGGTCCGGATACATGACCGACGATGCCTTGGATTTGGGCAGGGGTTCCATACTCATCATCACACCCCTGAAGTACAAGGATTGGGCAGACGATTTTAGGAAGATATCTTTCAATATTCCATTTCAAAAATTCGGGTGAAAGCCATCTGTCCGCCCAGCGGTAAAAAATCGTTTCTGTATTCTCTTTGTGATAGCGGGCGAGCTTTTCCTTTAAAGGAGTTGTTTCAAACGCCTCAACAGCTTTACGGATGCCTGTAATTGTTTGTTCTTCAACAAAGATGTGTGCTGCTTCAGTAATTATAGCACAAACCAAGTTGCCATGAATGGCGGCGGTGATTAATGCAATGGTACCGCCGTCGCTGTGTCCAATTAGAATGGTATGGTCAATATTACATTCCTTTAACAGTTCGGGCAGGTATGTTAAAGATTCTTTCTGCAGGTAGTCCGGCGGCCATGGATCTTCAAACTTTTCGGAGCTGCCATAGCCTTTTCTGTCGTATACCAATCCGGAGCAGCCGGTCGCTTCACAGAGTGTTTCCGGGAAATCCCGCCAGAGCTCGATACAGCCAAGGCCTTCATGTAGAAAAACCAGTGTCGGTCGATCCTTTGAAACTAAGTTTGATCGAAGCTCAATGCTTTTGACCCTAAGTCGGCATCCGGCGACGCGCACATGAAATGTTCGGCAAAAAAGGCTCCTTTTTTCTTTGAATGGTCGTTTCACTGGAGAAAATGAATAATATAAATGGATTAAACAGTCAATATGAATATTGCAACCACCATAATTCCGATATTTGCCATAATCATCCTTGGATGGTTTGCCCGCTGGAAAGGATTTATTCCCTTTGAATTTTTAGATCCCGCAAACCGTCTTGTCTATTATCTGGCAATTCCCGCCATGATTTTTCATGCGATCTCCAAAGCCTCCTTAAAAGCAAGATTTGATATTAAAGTTTTGTTTATTACCCTGCTTTCCGTTCTGGTTGTTTTTGCGGTGGCCTGGGGTGTGGGATTATTGAGTCGTATAAGGCCAAGGGAGCTGGGTACTTTTATTCAGTCTTCCTTTCATGGGAATTTGGGGTATATCGGTCTTGCCGTTGCTTACTATTCCCTCGGTAATGAAGGATTTGTGCGGGCCGGTATCATTGCCGGGTTTATAATGATATTGCAGAATTTTCTTGCAGTCGTCGTTCTTCAGTTAAATTCAGCCAATACTTCAGTGCCAGAAAATAAGCTGAGTGTGGTTATGAGAATACTGGGCAATCCTGTTATTTTGTCCGCAATAGGCGGGATAGTGTTTTCCCTGGCAGGATTGCGGGTTCCTCTTGTTATCGACCGCAGTCTCAATATTTTAAGCGGTCTTGCACTCCCCATGGCATTACTGGTTATCGGAGCCTCTCTTTCTTTTGATTTGATGCAGTTGAGGATACTTCGAGTTCTTTGTTCAAGCTTTATGAAACTGTTCCTGCTTCCCGGCCTGGGTTTTACCTTATATCGTGTATTCGGCCTGGCACTCCAGGACTACCTCCCCGGTCTTATCCTGCTGGCATCGCCCACAGCCACAATAACCTATGTAATGGCAAAGGAGATGAACGGCGATACAGCTTTTGCGGTGGCAGCCCTTTCAACAAGTACAATATTGTCGGCGGTGACTTTTTCCCTGTGGCTTCATATTGCGGCTGGATAACACGATAAGCATTCAATTTACGAGTTAGAGCATTTAGGCGATATAAGAATCCGCCCAGTTCACAGCATCTTGATAAAATTCCGGGATCTTATCCTCGTCCACACGAATTTTTGAAATTATTGAAGCGCATTGGTCCCAATTCGCTGTTTCATAGTAAGAAACAAATCTTAAATAATCGACCAGCTCACCCTTTGCCTCTATCAGAGCCTGTTTGATATTTTTCGAAAGAGGAAGGTCTTTCATTATATTTTCCATGGTATTATCGAGCATGGCATCAATAAGGGAAAAAAGGCCCATTAGAAAAAGTTCTGAAACGTCTGTTCCGTTCCGGCTGTTTATACCCAAAAGCTCACAAAACCTTGCTCTAATAATGGATGTCCGGACAAGCTCATCAGGCTTATCGGAAGCAAGTTCTGCTGTTGCAACCAGAGAAATAAATCGCTTTATTTCTTTTTCCCCCACTAAAACAATGGCATGCTTGATAGTAGTGATTTCGCAGGCCCGTTTAAAAAACGCCGAGTTTATAAAACGTAATAGTTTATAGGAAATCGATACATCCCTGTTAATGAATTTTTCCAGTTTATCAAAACTGCATTCCTTTTTATTTGCTTCGACGACTATTTGCAACAGATTGATTTTGTTAGGAGTAACCTCTTTGCCTGAAAGGATTTCAGGTTTGCTGAAAAAATATCCCTGAAAATAAGTAAATCCCATTGATAGAGCCTTTTCAAATTCATCGTATGTCTCTATTTTTTCGGCAAGCAATTTAATTTTATAGCCTTTTAACATGTTCAACAGTTGCCTGATTTCTTCAATTGGGCTGAGCATGAAGTCGATTTTAATTATGTGCGCCAGCTCGATTAAAGGCTTGAGTTCGTTTTTAAAGACAAAGTCATCCAGAGCGATTGCATAGCCGGCCTTGGAGATGTCAAGGCAGGCATTAACAACCTCTTCATCGGGTCTTACGTCCTCTAATATTTCCACCATTATATTTTCAATGGGAAACATCATGGGTATTTTTCTGATCAGCAACTCTTGCGTAAAGTTGATAAATGCCACTTTTCCGCCGGTCAGCCGATCAATTCCAATATTAAAGAAACTATTGGATAGGAGTTTGGATGTGGCCGTATCACCATCTATATCCGGAAAGGTGTTCTCCATACCTCCCCGGAAAAGGAGCTCATATCCGTACAATTTTTTGTTTTTTTTGAAAATAGGCTGTCTTGCCACATAAACTTTCATAGGATTTCACCAATTCTTTCAAATAAAGTTGTATAAAATATAGGGTAACGGTTCATATCTTATTATTTT
>CAZBOB010000125.1:6078-10689 GCA_964492995.1 uncultured Desulfobacteraceae bacterium
TTTTTCGTGAACCCTGAGCAAAAAATCATTTCATACATCGTGCGATCACTTCTGCAAAGTCCGCTCTTTTGATCGGCTTTGCTATGTAGTCGTCCATGCCGGCGGCCAGAAACCGTTCGCGGTCGCCTTTCATGGCATTTGCTGTAACGGCAATGATCGGAATTCTCCCGATTTTGGATTTTGAATCAGGAATTTTTTTCATTTTATTTTGCAATTCGAAATCCGCATTCCGAATTTTTCTGGTGGCTTCCAGTCCATCCATTTCCGGCATCTGGCCGTCCATTAAAATCAGATCGAATTCATTGTCTTTATATGCTTTAACCGCTTCTTTGCCGTTATTTACAACAACCACATTGTGTCCCATCTTTTTCAACATACTTGTTGCAACCTTCTGGTTTATCTTGTCGTCTTCGGCAAGGAGTATATTATAATTCAATTCGTCAGGCAGATCGGCCACTTTATTTTCTTCAAGGGTATATCGGGTGACAATCGGTAATTCTTTTTCCGGTGACGTTGCTTTGCCCAAAACTGTTCTGATACAGTCATACAGTTGTGATTTTTTAACAGGTTTAGTCATAAAAGCGGCAAAGCCGGCTTTCTTTAGGCGTGACGCATCTCCCCGTTCACCCATGGAAGTTGTCATAATAAGGGCTGTATCGCAAAGGGTCGGGTCGGCCTTTATTTTGAGGCCAAGGGTTTCACCGTCCATGCCCGGTATATACTTGTCTATTATAGCTGCGCTAAACCGATCATTCCTTCGCCTGGCCTTTATGAGTTTGTCAAGAGCATCTTCTCCGTTATCTGCTTCATCAAAGCCGCATCCCCACGACGTCAGGTATTCCGAAAAAACCCGGCGGAGGGTTGCATTGTTATCAACCACCAAAATGTTTTGACCTTTGATATCTTCCACGACGGCAAAGTCATCTTCCTTTGATAAAGACTGTTTTTCAAATATGGCTGTAAACCAAAACGTAGATCCCTTTCCTTCTTCGCTTTCAACACCGATCTGTCCGCCCATGAGTTCGGCAAGCTGTTTTGAAATCGCAAGCCCCAGTCCGGTACCGCCGTATTTTCTGGTTGTTGAAGCGTCCACCTGTGTAAATGAATCAAACAGGCAATCTATTCGGTCCTTGGGGATTCCGATGCCGGTGTCGATCACTTTAAATTTAATGGTAACCTCATGGTCGCTTTCGTTTTCTAAAGATGCATGTATTGAGACTTCTCCTTTTTCAACAAACTTGATTGCATTTCCGCCAAGGTTTATAAGAATCTGTCTAAAGCGTCCGGGATCCCCCTTAAGACGTGACGGTATATCGTTATCAATATTGCAGATGAATTCGACTCCTTTTTCAGAAGTTTTTAGCGCCAGCATATCGCTTATGCCTTCAAGGGAGGTTCTTAGATCAAAGTCTATGGATTCCAGTTCGAGTTTTCCGGCTTCGATTTTTGAAAAATCGAGTATATCATTGATAATAGACAGAAGAAATTCGGCGCTTTTTGTAACCGAATTCGCCAGCTCAATTTGATCGGGTGTTAAATCGGTATCCTTTAAAAGCTCTATCATGCCGATTACGCCGTTCATGGGCGTTCGGATTTCATGGCTCATGTTGGCCAAAAACTCGCTCTTGGCTATGCTGGAGACTTGTCCTTCAAGGGCCAACTGGTTGGCACGCTCAATGACCTGCTCGAGTTGTTCGTGAGACGATTCTAGATCTTTGTTCTTTTTTTCCAAATTATTTTTATATTTAATAATTTCTTTAACCATTTTGTTGAATGAATCGGCCAACCTGCCGATCTCACCTTCTGATTTAATCTTCAGTTGCTTTGATAGATTGCCGTTTGCTATTTCTTCGGTTACTTCAGTCAATTCTACGATTGGCCTTGAAATGGATCTGGAAATAAATATTCCAAATATAATGCAAAAAAAGATTACTATAAAAGAGATAGTTAATAGTAATTTTAATATGAGATCTTGCGTATCGATGATTTCTTCACTGGCACTATTAAAATAGCGATTGACAGCCAAAGAGAGTTGTTCGAGTATTTCATTCGTCATCTCATTATAATGGGTTGCCATCTTTGTATCTTTTATCTGTTCAGCCTTTAGCTTTTTAATTTCTTCAAATTTTCCTGAAAGTTTTAATCTTAAAACTCTTTTTTGAGTTCTTATAACCTCTTTTGCATACTTTATATACTGGTTATGATGTAGAACTGCTTCTTTGGCAAATTCCTTTATCTGATGGGGAACCTGTTTAATTATAATGAGTCCTGCCAAGTCATTTTTCTCCCATTCAGCATAAGTGAGCCCGCCCGATGATTTTTTAAATGCATTGCTTTCGCTTCCCAAAATTATTGCCTTGATGTACATGTCAAATATTATTAGGCTGTTCCGAAATTTCCCCTCAAGGATTCTGATTTTGTCAATATCGTCATACTTTTGTACCAGCAAGACTTGATCTATAATAGATGGCCCTAACAGAATTGCATTTTGAGCCCGCATACTGCATTTCATTATTGGCATACGTTCATTAATTGTCATGTTTGCGGTCCTGGCAACATGATTAACCCCGACAATACCGAATATCGCCAATAATACCGTTAGCAGAGAGGCGATCATCAAGGTTGTCAGTATTTTGGACCTTAAGGTTTTTGTGGCCATTTATAACTCCATCTTAATAGCAGTAATATCGCATACAGCCTTTATAACACCGATGGATTTATTAATACCGGAATCAATAACAGGCACATATATTAAAATAGACTCTGCCATGGCGCTTTCATCATACTCGATCTTTCCGTCATTACAATATTCCAATTTGGGTGAAGCCCCAAAGCCCCTGCCTATATACCTGCTTTGTATCGCTCCATAAAATCCTTTACTTTTTCACACTCATCATAGAGGTTGCGCAAAATGTCATATGCTGCCCCAAGGCTATTATCCCTGCCCATAGTTTCAAGCTGACAAGCAACATCAGCGGCATGAGCAGCAGCCATATATTTCAGAGAACCTTTGAGCTTGTGTGCTGCTTCATCCAGGCTTGATGCATTCCCCTGTTCAATAGCGCTTTGAATTTCGGCAAGTGTTTGGGGCATTAAATTTAAAAATTCATCAAAGCATTCTATTAAAAGCTCTTTGTCACCATCTAAATTTTCCATGACTTCTTTCATGTCGATCGGCCCTGCTAAATTATTCATTATCTATTTTCTCGCTTTTTACCGGAGATCAGTCATTGATCATTTGATATTAATCGTTTATCATTAAGTATTTGGCTTTGAGCCTTGTCCACATATCCTGCCTTGACCCTGTTTCTGCCTTCAAGTTTGCACTGGTAAAGGTATTTGTCCGCTGTATTGATTAAAGATTCAGAAGAAATATTTTCATCAGATGTTGCAGAATCAAAACCGGATATTCCAAAACTACATGTGATGTGAATGGCTTTTTCCTGAAAAATGAACTTACGTTTACTAATACTGTTGCGAAGCCGTTCCGCCAGAATGCAAGCGCCTTCAGGACCTGTTTCCGGGAGTACAATTAAAAATTCTTCGCCCCCATATCTGGCTATACAGTCCAAATCTTGCCGAATGAATTGTTTAATTGAATATACAAATTCAATTAACACTTGGTCACCTGCCTGGTGCCCGTGTGTATCGTTTACCTTTTTAAAATTATCGATATCACATAGTACCAAGGATAGGGGGCGTTCGTATCTTATTGCCCGGGTAACCTCCTTAGGCAGGCGCTCTGTGATATATCCTCTGTTATAGCTCTTTGTAAGAGGATCGGTGATGGACAAGATCCTTATGTTTTCATTGGCTTGTTTAAGCGATCTTTCCAACTCAAGAATCCGCATACATATTTTTATACGAGCTCTGAGCTCGGGAGGGTTAAAAGGCTTGTGAACATAATCATCCGCTCCGGAATTCAGACCGGCAACAATATCATCTTTTGAATCTTTGGATGTTAAAATAATGACAAAAACATATCCTGAGGCCTGGTGATTCCTGACGGCCCTGCACAATTCAATGCCGTCCATTTCAGGCATCATCCAATTTGTCAGAATAATTGGGAAAAATCTTTCTTTAAACAGGTCAAATGCTTTGCGACCGTTTTCAACAGATACAACTTCATGACCTTCCTTGATAAGAGTTTTTTCCAGAATTTTCCTGGAAACCGGATCATCCTCTGCCACAAGTATAGGGAAGTGGTCGTTTAAGTTGCTCATGTTCACAATTGTTTCCTGCTGTTGTGAAAAGGGTTTTTATCAAATTTAGAGGTTTAGAAACTTGCAAGACACATGCCAGAAGTGTCAGTATAAGATTATTGCCAAAAAGTGTATTAAAATCAGCAAGATATAAATTAATAAAAATTTGATGATAGAGCTTAAAGGATGGGTTGCTCAAGGGTAGTCAATATTTTGACAGTATTACAAAGAAAAGCCATACGTTCAAGAAAGATATGGGTTCAGCCTGTATATAATTTTGAATTCCAATGCAGTGAGAACGCTCCACGGCGTCGTGTATCTCTTTCCAACCGACTGAAACTTGTGCTTAAGCATCCGTAAGCCCGAGCCGCGCCGGAGTTATTAAGAACAATTCGTCGCTAAATTATCC
>CAZBOB010000126.1:0-10472 GCA_964492995.1 uncultured Desulfobacteraceae bacterium
TAAACACCCATTAATAAAAGGCAAACTGCGCTAACTGCGGGGTTTGTTGGTTAGCTACGCATATAGACCCGACAATGAGACCGAACTCACTGTAATTGGCCAAACTAAGCGAAGCAAGCATCGATGTCCGAGCACGAAGCCTGAAGCGTGTGAGGATGCCAAAAAACAGGGCTGCTTTGAACGGTACGGCCAGCGCCAGCAAAAGCGCTATCACGAGGACTGTGGGCGTCGGAGAACCGGAGATGCCAATATTTAAAAAGAAGCCGACAAGAAAAAGATCTTTGAAGCTAAGCAACCTATCGGCTAGTTCACCCGCCTTGGGATGAGTAGCAAAGAGCATACCGAACACAAGCGCTCCCAGATCTCCTTTTAACTTGACCATTTCGAAGCTGCTGTATCCGGCAGTGGTCATCAATATTCCAAACAACATCAGCAGTTCGCCATGACCGCATCGAACCAAAAAGCTGGACAGCAGTGGCCTGATGATAAAAAGCGACGCTACGAGGACCGCTGCCCATGGTGAAGGGAGGTTTCCGGCAGAAACTGCTAAAAAAACAACCGCAATAATGTCCTGCATGATCAGTATACCGATCGATGTAGCGGCATGGCGGGATGGCGTCTCTTTCTTTTCCTCCAGCACTTTAACCGCAAAAACCGTACTCGAAAAACTCAGGGCGAACGCGATCAGTAACGCGGTTTGCCAGCTTAGAAGATGAAAGTAGGGCATCCCTGATTCACTAAGAATCCAGATCCCGGCTCCGAAGACGGCAATAGTGATGAACATGTGAATCGTTGCACCGGCCCATACTTCGGGCTTGGCAAGACTCTTCAACTTCAGTTTTAGGCCGATGGAAAAGAGGAGCAGCGTTACACCTGCATCGGCAATCTTTCCAAGAGTTTCGCTGCCCTCGACTCCCAAACTCTTAAGGACAAACCCTGCGATCAGGTACCCCACAAGAGGTGGCAGACCGATCCTGCTGGAAGCGGCTCCGAATACAAATGCGGCAACAATCCACAATGGGTCCATATTTGGAAAGCCTCCTTAAACAAACTATCAACAATTGGCAGAGGACCACGGGCGTGAGCCCGTGGGTGAATGCCAAAGATAAAATTGTTTAATACATTTTCAAAGTGCCACGGGTGTAAACCCGTGGGCATCTACTCTGAAAATGCGAAATAATTTTATATTACTTTCTGGAAACGCCATTTTTCCAAGTTTTGAAATTATGGCACAAAGAAACGGCTGAATCAATTATTACGCTTTTAGCACCAGATTACAATATGGTGGAGTTATAATTTTGAATTCGAGGCGATCAGATCTGAATCCCGCCTTTAGATCCCCAACATATTTGAGAGTCTTTGAACTGCAATCCAGACTTATGCAATAAAATTCAGCAATATCGAAACTGTCCGTAACTCTATTCTATGATAGTACAGACGTCAGACATATTGCAGGTTTTTGAGGCGGAGGATATTTTGGGAATCCCACAAGCGATCAAAAGTTTTGACAAACCAGATTTTATTATTAAACCAGCAATTAAACATAAATGTGTAAACGAAAATAACGACATAGAGATACGGAAATAGATGATATAAAAACGATCTTGACTTGATATTTACAGTCCGAGTTTGATACATTGTGCGAAAGCTGTTTTAAAAGGTATAAGAAATCGCACTGGCATAGGTGACCCACTTCTTGAGCGTTTGTCTTTCATTTTTGATGGGGGAATAGGTCTTCAGGGAGGAGTTTGTGGCGCTCTGGCCGGGGCTGTTTTAGGCATAAATCTCCTTTTGGACATGAATATTGGCGATACAACATATTTTCAAAGACTTAAGGCGCTTGTTATTGGTCATATTAATCTGCTTATAGATAATCCCATTGGAGATCCTGAACCATTTGGCGTGGGTAAAAATATCATACAAAGATTCAGAGAGGAAGCCGGCGCGACAGAATGTCGTACAATTATTGGAAAGGAATTTTATGACTGGACTGACTTTCAAAAGCAGATATCTTTTTCTGACAAATGTGCCGGATTGATCGAGTTTGCCACAACTGAAGCAACTAATGTTATCCAAAGATTAACATAAATGATTTCGTATGCAGATTCCAACGTCTGAAAAAATAGGAACAATCACAGAATCAATCCGTGGCATTGTTGAGCGGGTTGCAGAAAAACTTTATTAATGAAAAGGAAAATATCAACATGAAAATATTGGGATTAGAAGGAAGTCCGAGAGAAAACGGAAACACTGAGAAACTTGTTAAAACAATTCTTGAAAGCGCCAGAAAAAATGGTGCCGACACAAAGTTTTATAAGCTTACCAAAATGAATATCTCTCTTTGTCTGGGATGTTTCGACTGCAGAGAAACAGGCACCTGTGTTACTGATGATGACATGCAATTGTTACATGAGGAGATACAGGCCTCGGATGTAATAATTCTTGGTTCACCTGTCTATATGTGGCAGGTATCAGGACAAACAAAGCTATTTATGGATCGTCTTGTACCGTTTATGAGACCGGATTTCACTACTCGCTTAAAAGGAAAGAAAAGATTATTTATGGTCTTCACACAGGGGAATCCGGACAAAAAAATGTTCAAGACTTATTTTGAATATCTTGAAAATCTGTTTTCATTTTTACACTACGATGTCATGGGCACAATTGTAGCCACCGGAACAAGAGATACGAACGATATCCTTCAACAAACAGACGTGCTTGAAAAAGCAAGGGAAATCGGTAAGAATTTATCAGCGGAACATTAAAAAACCCATTAAAACAGAAAGATAATGATAGTTTTCGGTTTTGTTTACGCTCAATCAGGGTAAAACTTTTTATAAAATAGGAGGACATGTTATGAAAATCGCTGTGAGCGCAAAGGGAACATCTATGGACAGCGAGGTAGATCCACGTTTCGGCCGAACCATTGGATTCGTCCTATTTGATACCGAAACTGGCAGTTCCACCTATCTGGACAATTCAGCCCATCAGGATCTCTCCCAGGGTGCTGGAATCCAAACTGCCCAGATGATCGTCGAGGCGGGGACTGAAGTGCTTATCACCGGACAGATAGGACCCAAGGCATCCAAAGTGCTGAGCCATACCGAGATCAAAAGTTATGTTTGCACCAGCGGAACAGTACAGGAAGCAATTCAAGCCCTGGAAAACAATTCATTGAAAGAACTTAGTACCGATGAGGTCCAGTCAGGCCCCGGCAAAATGGGCGGTCGGGGAATGGGCGGAGGGAAGCGTGGCCGAGGCCCTTCGCAGGGTGGTCAAGGTATGGGCGGCGGTGCCAGAGGTCGAGGCCCAAGACAAGGGGGGAGTGGCACTTGATAAGACCTGTCAACTACTTGGACATAAAGCAGTTAACCCGTTTTTTCCTTTCTTTACAATACAAATGACGTAATCAAATGGCTTAATGCCAATGCTTTAACAAGAGAATAATGAAAGCCTATCCAAAAGCATAAATACGGAATGAGTATAACAACGGAATATCTGAAAAATAATAAGGGCTTGATATTGACAGTTCGAATTTAATATCTGTCAATAATTGGCAAAGTACCAAGAGCGTGAGCCGAAGGGTGAATGACAGAAAATAAATTGATTAATTTATTTGTGGGACTCATTTACAAAGAGACATGGGCGTAAACCCGTGGCAATCTACGATTTCGGCCTTCATGGAGGATAGGGCTTTCATTCTTAGATTTATTACCAATTGGGAATAAAGCATGATAATCCCGATTTTTACGTTCACACCGTGAACACGCGTCGACAAAGAACCGACAACATGAGTGACTGGATGACCTAAAAGAATTGAGCGGTTATATTTTATCCTTCTTCCGGTAAACCGTTTCTGTAAAAAAGGTGATTAACTCATTATTTTATTTTTACACTTGGGAATGCGTTAAGATTAGTATGCGGCAAAAAAAGTGCCGATGTAAATTCATCCATAAACCGGCTGTTACTGCTAAAATCTATATAGGTCATATTATTTGATACCTTTATCGCTTCTTTTCTGTAGTAATCCGAAAGCAAGGCCATATAAGCACCGGCAATGGAGCTGTTACCTAAGTATTGGAATTTGTCGTGGTCTATGTCCGGAAGCAGACCGATGGTTATCGCCTTTTCAACATTAAGATACTGGCCGAATCCACCACTGATTAGAATCCGGTCTATCATAGAAAAATCGAGCCCCGCCTGCTCCAAAAGAACCATAAATCCGGCATATACAGCTCCTTTGCTCAACATTAAACTGTGAATGTCAATTTCAGTAAAGACAATATCCTCTTGCATGGGCGTTTCATCCGCAAATGCGATGATATAGGCTAGGTCTTCACCATCCTGTTTCATTCTAATATGATTTTGATCGATTTTATACTTTCCGTCTTGGCCGATAATTCCCGTGAGCAGCATTTCGGATATTAAATCGATCATGCCGGAGCCGCAGATACCGCGGGGTGAAACATTACCAACTGTAGAAAAAGTCGGTTCAAGGGTTTCCGGATCTATGGATACTTTTTCAATGGCCCCCTCTTCTGCTCGCATACCCCAGCGAATTCCCCCGCCTTCAAATGCCGGACCGGCCGAGCAAGAGGCTGTCATCAGCCAGTCATTGTTGCCCAAAACGATTTCCCCATTGGTCCCTACATCGATAAACAAGGTTAAGGATTCCTCGCGATGAAGCCCTGAGTAAATCATACCCGATACGATATCCCCACCAACGTAACTGGCCGGACCAGGCATGATAAATACCGCTGCAATGGGATTGGCTTTTATGCCGATATTGCCGGCCTTTAAAATTGGAAATTCTGAAACCGAAGGAATATAAGGCTCTCGCCGAATATACCTTGGCTCGATTTTCAAAAGCAGATGTGTCATGGTAGTGTTACCGGAAATCACTACATTTTTAATATCTTTAAAATCTCCGTCCACACTATCAAGCGCTTCATTTATTAAATTGTTAATGGTCGAAAGAGCCATGCGGCTCAATTTGGCGACCCCGTCTTTTTCAGCGCAAACAATCCGATTAATCACATCATCTCCACAGGCGGACTGGCTATTATGGCCGGAGGTGGCAGCAATGATGGAACCATCGGTCATATCAACAAGGCATACCACGATAGAGGTTGTGCCCACATCCATGGCAAGTCCCAATGATTTTTCTTGGCCGTTATCAGGTCTGACATTCAAGATCTCATTTGAACATTTTTTTCGCATAACAGATGCCGTGACGTTCCAGTTCTCTTCCCGCATGGCAGTTGCTAATTCTCGCATGACTTTAATTCCCACGCTCAATCTGTCAACATCACAACAACCGGTTTTTTTCAATCCACGATTAAGCCGGTCCAGATCGCTGGACGAATCGTCCAGAGTAGGCGGTTCAAGCTCAAGGGGAATCTCTATGAGCATGGGCTGAATATCTTTCACTAATCCTTTAAACCGATCGGTAGCTTCCTGGCCCATACCGGCAACTTTAAGTTTGCGCTCTATGGTTTCTTCCGGAATTTTTACAGTAACATCACCAAGTACCTTGGTCTGACAGGCAAGAATGTAATTCTTTGCTTTTTCCTGGTCACTGAGCAACGTCGTGGGCTCGCTTTTAATATTACCGGATTCTAATATCAATTTGCATTTGCCGCATGATCCTTTGCCATTGCAGGAGGCATTAATGTGCACATCTGCAGCAATGGCTGCATCCAACAGAGTACTTCCTTCAGGCACTGAAATCTCTCTCTCTTCAGGTTTGAATATAACCTTAAAGGTTTTAACCTCTTCTTGGGCTCTGGCTTCCCGGTCCCAATCCTTTTGTCTTTTATCTATAAACCAGATCGGACATGACGACCGAAATTTACAGTAAATTTCCGGGTCACGGCATTGTAGACATTCCTCACACATATAAATATTATACTTTAAACATAAAAAGCTGGTTTCTCTGTCTGAATGATTTGAACATTTACCCATTTTGTTAATCTCCTATATTTGTTTGCTACAAAGATATTCCCGTAAATGCGGTCGTCAATATAACCCCTTTAAAAAATAACAAACCGACCCTAAGGATTTATTCCTTAAGGGTCGATTTGCCAACTAAGGGGTAGAAAGATGAAAAAGGAGGTTGCCAAGTTAACCTCTAATTGAATAACAGCAAACATTATGCCACAAATCAGGTTTAATGGATTTTTTTAAATTAAATGTTCAATCGCTTCATCTGGTTCCAGACGCTCGCCCTTAATATACTTGAAATTCGAACCGCTTCGGACGAGTTGACTCCTGAATCATGTCCACCACGGTTTTTCAATAATTGTTAAACTCTTGAACAAATATGATCGTCATGCTGTTCAATGTTTAAACATATGGGCTGTTCATTTATTTAACAGTTTAACGATTGGATGGCAGAAAATCTTTTAACTAAAACTTCGATTCTAAATTGTTTTACCCATCAACTCGCAACCCGCAACGAAAAACCAGCAGACAATCTTAATTGGCATCATTATTGCTGTTTCAACGTGAAAACACAAAAACGGACAGGTTTAGAAGAATAGCATTTTACATCTTCGATCGTAATTGGTATCATATCAAAGACAATTTAATAGTGATAAGATCATGGTGGAAGATGATCCAAAATCTAACATTTAATTTTGAGAGATCCTTGATCAATAAGGTTCTGCATCAATTTTGTTTGCCCCTGAGCATTAAAAATGAAATCTATTATCTGGGTGTATTTTCTATTTGGGATTTAACAGGAAGGAGATTTTAGATGAAAGCATTAAAATTTTTCTCGTTGGCCATGCTTTTGTTAGGAGTTGTTTTTTTATTTGCTTCGCCAAACAATGCTGGAAATATCGATAAATTTAGTGACATGGATTATACCCGCCCTCTTGAGCACCAGGAATTGGAAGAATATGTTGGGCCATCCACATGCGCAGAGTGCCATGAAGATGCCATAGATGAGATAATGAGCTCCAGCCATTACACGTGGGCGGGAAAATTCAAAAATGGTGGAAAATACTCCAAATTACAGATGACAGCCGTCCCAATCAACTGGTTAGGCGTTTTGAATAAAGGAAAATATACTCATGGTGGATGCGGGTTTTGTCATATCGGTGGCGGACCCATGCCCGTGGATCTTGCAACAGCTACCGAAGAGGACAAGAACAAACTGGACTGCCTCATCTGTCATGCAACAACGTATGACACAAAAGTGCGGTTTCCAAAGCAAGTAAACGGGAAATGGATTCTGCCCCAGGACAGGAGCCTGGAAGCCGCGAGAAGTGTTGGAAAACCCACACAGGACAACTGTCTGCGCTGTCATTATGTTGCCCTTTGGAATTACAAAAGAGGCGCTGACATGAAAGATGATATCCATTACAGAAGTAATATGAGTTGTACAAAATGTCACCGTGTGGAAAATCACAAGTTCCCAGGATTCGGCCCAACCATTACCCCGGAAGTATCAAAACGGGTTCAGTGTATAGATTGCCATGCTCAAGCACCCCACGGTAACGAAACATTAAATAAGCATGTACGGATCGACTGCCGAACATGCCATGTTGTTTCCGCAGGGGGAGTTTTCTACAAAAATGCAACAAAAAACGGTATATTTATAGAGGAAAAAGGAATTTACAAGGCTGAAGAAAAATCCGGAATCATGCACCCCGTGTATTTTTGGTACGACGGTGTTTCACGGGGGGCAGTACCCAAAGGAAGTATCGATGATCCGTCATCCAAAATCCAGCCTTTTAAAAAATTCACGGGGGTTGCCCCGATGGATAAAAAAACCGGAGACTTTCCCTGGCTCAAGCTCGGGGTGTTTGCCAAAACCGGTGATATAGAAAAGGCAATTAAGGCCGGTGTCAATGCGAGCGGTCGACCATACAGCGGGTCATGGGAACCGAAAGAATATGATGTTTACTTTCAGCTCAGTCATGGTGTTACCGTAGAACGGTCTCTGCAATGCAATGACTGTCACAGTCCATGCGGGGTTATGGATTTTAAAGCACTTGGGTATACTGAAGAAAAAGTAAAAGCGCTCATCCAAAAAAGATAAAAGATCGTCCATAAAGGTATGGCTTTAAAAAATGAAGTTCCTTTCTTATAATTATATGAAGAAATTGCTAAAATGTCATAGACATAGGAGGTGAACACTGTGAAAAAGTTGCTGTTCGTTATTTCCAACGGATTTGAAAAGGCCGGCCGTGCGACCCGTGCGTTCCAGTTCGCCCAGGTGGCCTGTGAGAAGGGACACGATGTCAAGGTATTTCTTGTGGATGATGCGATTCACTGGGCTCAATTTGGCATGGCTGAAGGGGTAAAGGCATCTACCGGTGAAGAAATGAAACCATTTATTGATTATCTGACGGAACATGGCGCTAAAATCTACGCCTGCAAGGCCTGAGTGAATCACAGGTATTTATCTCCCGATGAGATGATTCCGGGGGTAGAGATGGAAGGGGCGCCCTTTCTGATTGATTTATTAAACGAATATAAAGCACTAACCTTTTAGTCGGCAAAGTCAATTAAAATTCTTAAAGTAAACTTTCTTTGTTAATAAAACTCCCAGTCTGCATGGCCCGCAGCGGGGAGTTTTATTTTCCCAATGTTTTCTTAAATTTTTGTCTTTTTTGATCTAAATCGAAGTCATTATTTTGCGTTCTGCCCGAATATAAAATACACTTAAAAATCAGGAAATACTCCGTAAAAAAAGTAAAATTCAAAGTGTCTTTGGTGACCTAAAATACTTGTGGCGAAAAAAGGAAAGGAGATGACAGAACTGATTCGGCCGTTTAAAGTGGCTATTGTTGGTAGCGACCATTGGTGCAAAGCGATCGCGGAAATTATTTTATCGGAGAAATTGACACGGCATGGATTCGAACTCATCGGGCTGGCTTGTGCCGATGCCGGTGCTGAGGCATACCGCTACGCCAGCGAAAACGGGATTTATGCATTTACGGATTATCGAGATCTCTATGGGCTTAAGGATCTTGATTTAATTATTGAGCTAACGGGTCAGGATGAGGTCACAAACGATATCTCTAAAACCAAACCGGCGCACATACGGTTGATGGATCATGTGGCAGCCAGTGTACTTTGGGAGGTTTTTCAAATTGAAGAAAAAACCCTGGCAGAACAACAGGCTGCGGAAAAAGCGACCAAAGCAGCTTTTGCGGAACTGAACCAGATATTCAACACGGCCGCAGACGGCATGTGTTTGATTGATAAGGATTTTAATGTCCTCAAAATCAATGATACCTTTGCTCAGATGTTTTTCGTTAACAAAGAGAAAATAAAAGGCAAAAAGTGCTATGATATCCTTCCGGGGCTTGCCTGTAATACAAGTCGATGTTGTCTGAACAGAATTCTGAACGGGGAAAAACGCATTGAATTCGAGACCAAAAAAAAGCGCTCCGATGGCTCAGAGATCCATTGTATTGTAACGGCAAGTCCATTTTTCGGTGCCGACGGTGAATTGATTGGCATTGTCGAAGATACCAAAGACATCGGCCTGTTGAAGGATGCGGAAAACAAACTTCAAAAGAGTTTTCAGGATCTGCAAAAAGCTTTTGAGGGCACGATTCTCGCTATGTCGCAAACCGTGGAATCAAAAGACCCATACACCGCAGGCCATCAGCGGCGGGTATCCAATCTTGCCTATGCCATTGCCTTGGAAATGGGCCTTTCGACTCATCAGGCTGATGGAATTCGCATGGCCGGACTTATTCACGATATCGGAAAAATATCCGTACCCGCAGAGATTCTCACCAAACCCGGGCACATCACAAAAAAGGAAATCGCTTTAATCAAGGATCATCCACAGGTCGGTTACGACATCCTGAAAGGGATTGAGTTTCCGTGGCCCATTGCTCAAATCGTGCTTCAACATCACGAAAAAATGGATGGCTCCGGCTACCCTCAAGGGCTTTTAGGGAAAGATATTCTTTTGGAAGCAAGAATCATGGGCGTGGCCGACGTGTTTGAGAGCATTGCCTCTTATCGCCCTTATCGTCCGGCACTAGGAATAGATGCAGCACTAAAGGAAATAACTGAAAATAAGAATCTCCTTTACGACGCACAGGTGGTAGATATCTGCTTAAAGCTGTTTCAAGAAAATCAATTTGAATTTGAGAAGAAAGTGTCTGATAATTTTAGGTTTGGGTGATAAAAAAAATCGTCTGCAGTTTTTTATTTTAGCTTTAACACTTGGATTTCCATCGTTCCATATGAGAATACGAATCCGGACTTTGTAGAGATCGGGGAAAGGAAAATGCGAAAACATCGACTGGTAGAACTGACCTTAATGTTAATCCCTTGCTTTGTTTGGAACGGATCGGTCATAGTCGAAGAGATAAAATCCCTCGTCGTCATTGATTTGCCTTGGGTTGCTCGGATTCCCGTTTCCCAATTTTGTTCTCCTTATCATCTAACCAACAAACCCCGCAGTTAGCGCAGTTTGCCTTTTATTAATGGGTGTTTAA
>CAZBOB010000127.1:0-10436 GCA_964492995.1 uncultured Desulfobacteraceae bacterium
TCAACGGCCTGATTTATCTCAGCATGGGTGGCATGATTTATCTCAGCGCTATAGATGAGGTCCAACGAATGGCTGGATTTGTTATTGATTGGATGCGCCACTTAATTAAAGAAGATTCTCCACTCGTTGCCGCTATGAACCTGAATCGAGTCGTTGCTTTCTGGGAAAGGGGAAATGACCCCATATGCAGAAATGCACCACATGTTATCCTTACCTAGTGCCCGAACGAAAACTAGGATTTTTCGTTAAGATCAAGGAAGACGAAAATTTTAACCACAGACATACATTGAGTATTTCGAGGATTAAAATTTGAGTCTGACGCAGATATTGGCGAAAAAGACAGTTTTCATTCAGGCACTACCTATGCTCATAAAGATGATGTAACAGCGCCAACTGCTTGTACTATTGCCTTAACATACTTAGAACTGGCTGCGCCGTCTTTTGACCTTGGAGCATGTTGGGCGGGTTATTTCAATGCAGCAGCAACTTTCTGGCCGCCAATGCAAGAGGAACTGGGACTCCCTGAAGAAAATATTAACTTCGGAGCAATGATGGTAGGTTATCCGAAATTCAAATATCATAGGCTGCCGCTCAGAAATGATGCCAAGATAATGTGGCGTTAAAGCTGGGGCTTTCTATGCTTAATATACCGTTGGACGAGGATGATTTGACAATACTCAAAAATAGTTATTTTGGAGTTTTTGGAGGCTTTTTTAATGTCATACAAACCAACCTATGAAGAATTAGAGCAAAGATTCAAGGAATTAGTGGAAGAGGACCTAAAACGCAAGCAATTAGAGGAAGCCCTAACCGAGAGTGAAGAAAAATACAAATTATTAATAAAAAATCTGCCATGTGTTTTATATAGAGGATTCAGAGACTTTTCTGTTGAGTTTTTTGATAACAAAATTGAATTATTTACAGGCTTTAATGTTAATGAATTTAATTCTAGGAGGATGAAATGGAGCGATATTATATTAAAGGAAGATATTGAAGCTGCAAGGATAATTTTTATCCAGGCCTTAAAGGCGGATAGATCATATGTGAGGGAATATAGAATCCGAACCAAGTTGGGTGACATCCACTGGATACAAGAAAGGGGCCAGATAATTTGTAATAATAAGGGTGAGATTAAATTTGTTAGTGGCGTTTTTTTTGATATTACTGATTGCAAACTAGCTGAGGACGAACGAATTCGTCGCCAAAAACTTCAGGGTATTCTCGAAATAGCTGGAGCTGTATGCCATGAGATGAACCAACCCATTCAGGGGATTTATTTGAATTTAGATCAATTATTAATGAATATGCCTGAAGATAAACCATTATTTAAAAAGATTAATATCATAAAGAAGCAAATTGATAAGTTGGCATCAATAACTAATAAAATCCAAAGCATAACAAGATATGAGACTAAAGAATACATTTTGGGTACGAAAATAATTGACATCGAGAAATCTTCAACGAAAATAGTTTAAAGATGACGCCCTGTTGGGCACCGGTTGGCTATCGCGGGGTATATTATGTAAAATACTTCATAGATATCATGTAGTTTATCCCACAATTACATAATTTATTCTATGAGTTTGCACGGCTATTCTTTTTAAACAATAGATGTAACTATTTAATATTTATACCATAACAGATATAAATATTTTTTGCGCGATTTTTTTGCAATTTTTGCACGATTTTTGCTTAACTTTGCTTAACAATTAATTTAGTTGGAAAAACTTTTTATCTTTTTTTAAACTCCTTTTTAACAGCCTGGGTCGTTAACCAATAACTTGTGAGAGAAAATGTAGCCTCCCACTGATGCGGCCCAGGCTGACAACTCTATATCCGGAACGAGACCTTTGCAAAACGCCCCTTTTTGCCCAGTTCCGGCGTCAAGCTCAAATGATTCTTTTTTTTCCATATTCCCCCTAAGCGACTGAAGGCTTTCTCCGGTCCACCTTAATAAACCACTTATGATGTTACTGCTGCAATTTTTAATTACAATATACTGTTTTTTTTAATATTCTTGACATTTTCCTTGATTATGCTAAAGATTTTTTCTTCATTTCCGCTGCGCACCTTGAATTATTGTATTATTATGTTTATGAATAGGCGAGAGAGAAGTAGAGGAAAAAATCTATGGCAATATTCAGATCTATTGAGAAGAATAAAGTAAAAACGGACAAAGTAAAGTATTTTCAAGTTGCCTGGCAGTCATTCGCAATGTTCGCTTTGTCAATTCTGCTGGCGTTTGCCATTAATCAGTTTCGATCTGACCGGTTGCCGCTGGTGGGAGACTGGTCTATCAAAACCAAACTGACAGCGGCTAACGGCGATCGCCTGGAAATCTCTTTTGAAGAAGCTGAAAAATTATTTATGAAAAAATCAGCGCTCTTCCTAGATGCCCGTTCTATGGACGATTATTTAAAAGGACATATTCTGGGTGCTCGCAGTCTGCCCTGGCATGATGTTGACCAGCGGTTTATTGAAGTTACAGAAGATATTTCGTCGGATACACTGATCATTACGTATTGCGACGGCGTAAGCTGTGAGCCGAGCTGTAATTTGGCATTGTTTTTGCTCGATATGGGTTTTAATAATGTCCGGGTGTTGCTGAACGGTTGGGCGGTATGGTTGAAACGCCGCCTGCCGGTTGAAAAAGGAAATACCGTTTCCTGAATTTTACAAGTGTGAAATTTGCCAAAAATCGTAAGGCCATTAACCCTGAACTTCTGAACCCTGAGCCCGTGATCGGTTACAATAAAACAAAGGGGGAAAACTTGAATTCACACCGGATGCTAAAGCTATCTGCCAGGTTCATATTAGGCGGGGTCTTTGTTTATGCCGGTTTCGACAAAATCCTCCACCCGTCAGCATTTGCAGAGGTGGTATATAATTATAAGATCCTGCCGGACGGACTTATAAATCTAACGGCAATTGTGCTGCCCTGCCTGGAACTTGTTCTGGGAACTTTTCTTATTATCCATTTCTGGATGCCCGTAACAGTTGTAATGAGCAATATTCTTTTGATCACGTTTATAGGTGCCCTGCTGTTTAACATGGCCCGCGGGCTGGATGTCAGTTGTGGTTGCTTTTCTGCCACTGCTGTTGAAAGTTCAATGAACATCTTGACTGTTTTACGGGATACTTCCTTTCTGGCAATAGCTGTTTATCTCCTATATTCATGCTTTTTCCATAGAAATTAGGGTGTCGGAAAATAATAAACCCCCCAAGATTACGCCGGATTTTGGCGCTCGCAGAATTTAGTTTTATGCTGTTCCTATAAAAAAAGGGCGGAATGATTTTTCATCCCTTCTCAAAGCCGCATCGATCTCGTCACGAATCCTGCTTTTAGCCTCGGGCAGTCTTCCTTCAAGGTTGATATAGTTCGTATAATGGTCACTCGTAAGATATGATGAAACCTGAATATTCTTTATCAGTAATGCAGTTTCTTGCAAAACCTCATGAGGACCGAGCATTTTAAAGGATTGGTTCTGAACTTTTTCTAAAAGAGGCGTGTTTATTTTTGGAACAAAGGTGCGCAGCCGGATAAAATCAGGTTCTATTTGATTTAATACCTTTGCCGTCTCCCTGGCATGGGATAGGGTACGGCGTTTTCCGCCGATACCCAGGATAACATACAGACTCAGCTCTATACCGGCATCCATAACCCACTTTCCGGCTTCTATCTGCTCATGGCCTGATGTGCCCTTTTTTATCCGCTTTAGAATCACATCGTCACCCGATTCGAGACCGACATGTATTCTCGACAGGCCTGCGACAGCCAAACGTTTAAGCTCCTGACGCCCTTTTTTGTGAATATATTGCGAAGAACCGTATACGGTGATCCTCTCTAATCCCGGAAAGACCTTTCTTGCAAAACTAATAATTTCGCAAAGGTCATCGGTTTTCATGGCGATAGTGTTTCCGGCAGGCAAAAAAAGGGTTCGAACTTTTTGTCCGTAGATATCAGAGGCCTCTAAAATATCCTCTTTTATTTCAGCCACATCACGCACCCTGAATCTGGGACCATTTTTATAGACCATGCAAAAGGTGCATTTGTTGTGGGGGCAACCGATGGTCGCCTGGATCAAAAGGGAGTCCGCCTCGCTGGGAGGTCTGTAAATGGGTCCTTGGTATCGCATATAAAAATAGATGGAAATCCTGGATTTTTTCCTGTAACTAATTCAGTTATAAGCTTAATACCAGAAATTGAATAAAAACGCATTATAAAATCGGAGTCCATTTCCGGATACATTTCATGCAGAGGACAAACTGGTATGTAATAACCGGGGCGCCATGTTCCGGCAAAACTGCGGTAATAAGCGCACTTGAACAGCTGGGCTACCCGGTTGTTCATGAAGTGGCACGCGCATACATCGATGAAGAATTAAAAAAGGGAAAAAGTATCGCCAAGATAAAATCGGATGTACTACTGTTTGAGCACCATATTTTGTATAAAAAGATTGAAATTGAGAAATCTCTTTCCAAAGATGCAACGGTTTTTCTGGATCGCGGGGTTCCGGACAGTATTGGATATTATATTCTGGAAGGATTACACCCGGATGAACCCATCAAAAAGAGTAAGCAAACCCGGTATAAAAAAATATTTTTCTTTGAAAGATTATTGTTTGAAAAAGATGCTGTGCGATCGGAAGATGATAAAATCGCAGCCGAGCTTGATCGTATTTTAAAGGAAAATTATCACATGCTGGGGTATGAAATTATTAGCGTTCCAATTCTGACTGTAAAAGACCGTGTCGATTTTATTTTAAAGCATGTATAAAAAAAATAACCGTTGTTGAATAACGCACCGTGAACTATATGGTCTGAAACGCTTCAATATTTTCAGAAATGAGGGTCATGTGAAGCATATGCCCTTCCACGCTCTCTTCCTCTAATAATTTCAAAAAAGCTTCCACCACCTTTGGGTCGAACTGGGTGCCGCTCCCTTCCCTTATCATCTCAGCTGCGATCTCAATAGGCATTCCGTCCCGGTATGGTCGATCAGAGGTCAACGCGTCAAATACATCGGCAACCGCCAGGATGCGAGCACCAAAACTTATCTTTTCACCGGAGAGACCATCGGGATACCCTTTACCGTTGAACCACTCATGGTGCTGCATCGCCACAGGTATAACTTCAGCATATTCTTCAATAGGTTGTAAAATTTTTACTCCTTTTTCCGGGTGCTCAAAAATAATCCGGTACTCTTTATCAGTTAATTTCCCGGGTTTGTCGAGAATCCTGGCAGGAATGCCGATCTTGCCAATGTCATGGAGCAGTCCGGCCTGCTCAAGGTTGTCCGATTGTCTCCGCGTGAGTCCCAAAATACGGCCAATTTTTAGTGCCAGATGTGTGACTCTTTCCGAGTGCCCTGCCGTCCAGGGGGATTTTGCATCAATGGCTCGGGCCAGGGCGGTTAGTGTACCCCAGTTGAGCTTGTCCAATCTTTTATTTACTTCTAATATTTCTTTTATGTTTCTTTCTTCCCAATCATAGACAATAAAGTCCAGAGAATCCTTAGAACTTATCTTCATTGTTTCTTCTTCCTTTCCCACTTCTTCTATGTTTTCAGCAAGAATTTCATTATCTTTTATTTTCTCAAACAGGTTTTCCATCTGAAAAACCAGATCACACTTTTTGCATATCACATTTTTAGACTTAAAAATTAGGCAAGCTTGCAGTGAATAACTGATTTTTTTATCCCCCGTTTCCCACTCATTTTTCTGTGACTCTTCCGGAAAATCAGCCACAAACGTCTCTATGTTCTCTTTTTTTCTGCCTCAAAAAGAATTCCAAGAGTGTCGGCAGAAAGACATAACATAGAAAATTTTCTAAATTTTTTCTTTACCTCGGAACTCAAACAATACTAATATTCTTGACCACTTCCGGAGGTTGGGAGAAAAACCGGAAAGATTGGCCGGTAATAAAATTATCTAATTTAACACGGGAAGTGAAAAAAAAATTGTCACCGATGAGCAGATACCGGATAAGAATAATCCTTGCTTAATTTTCAATGGGTAAGGAAAAGCGTTTGAGTCTATATAGAAAATACATATTGTATGTCAAGAAATAATTTACACAAATAATGGTATTTCCAAACGATGTGGGGGGGTGGACAGGTTTTTTTTAAAAATATATACGGAATACAAGACTTGAACCTAATTTGAGCGATTTGTTCTTAATAACTCTGGCTCGGCTCGGGCTTACGGGTGCTCAAGCACAAGTTTCAGTCGGTTGGAAAGAGATATACGCAGTCGTGGAGCGTTCTCCCTGTATTGGGATTCAAATGCGTTTGCCCTGTTTTGAGACCCCATCGTGCTTGACGAGTAACATTCACTTTAGTATTAACGATATTCCATCATTCCAATTATGAGCACTTCGTTTCTCAGCATAAACTCAGCGAACTAACTTATGAAAAAAACAATTGCAATCATTGCGAGTCTGGCACTGGCCATATTTCTTTTTTCATGTGCAGGGCCGACACAACAGGAAAGAGGAGCAAAAACCGGAGCTTTAGATGAAGCTTCAGGTGATGCCATTCTCGGTCAAGTTATTGGTGGGGATACCGAATCCACTCTTCTCGGAGCGGAAATCGGCACCGCTGTTGGGGATGTCTCCGGTCATCAAATCGGTGCGTATATGGACAGACAGGAGCGTGAGTTGAGGACTTCGATGGCGGCAAGTGAGGCTGCCAGTATTCAGAGAACCCAGAATGTATTGACGGCCACTTTCCATTCTGAATTCTTGTTTGACTTCGACTCTTCAACCTTAAAACCAGGGCCATATGCGGAAATTGCCAGAGTTGCTAATGTATTAAACAGATATCCACAGACAACCATCAGGGTCGAGGGCCATACCGACGCAAAAGGTTCTGAAGCATATAACCAAGCTTTGTCTGAAAAACGGTCACTGGCGGTTAAGAGCGCTCTGACACAAAGGGGGGTAGATCCGAAAAGAATACAAACCGTGGGTTTTGGTGAGTCACAACCCATATCCTCAAATGGCGCCATGAATAGAAGGGTTGTCATTGCAATTATACCTATCCCGAATGTTTCATGAAAATTTTCGAGAGGCCTTTTTATTAATGAGGTGAGCCCTAACCTGAGACCTTTGAAAAATGTTCAATTTTGTTCAAGGCCAAGGAAGGAGAAAATTTTAACCACAGGAATACATTGAGTATTTTGAGGATTAACCCACCAAAGTTCGGTGGCGGGTTAAAATTTGAGCCTGACGCCGGAATTGGGCAAAAGGGGGCGTTTTTCAAAGGTCTCAACCTTTTACGACAAAAGTATCCACCACATCAAAGAGATCATTCACACTAACAGGTTTGGCAAGGAAGGCATCTGCCCCGGAATTTCTGGCGGGTTGTTCATTGGCAGGATTGTCGGACATCAGAAGGCATTTTTTGCCCGGACTTTTCTCCTTGAATTTAGCTATAAGTTCAAATCCGTTCAACCCGGGCACGTCAATCTCTGAAATAATTATGTCTGGACTCTCATAATCCTCTATATATCTCCAAGCGGCCAAACCGCTGTCAAAAGATAAAACATCTCTGTTCACACAATACATTAAAACTGTGACCACAAAATCTCGGGCCATCAGGTCATCATCAATAACAGCTATCTTTACGTTTGGTATATTGACCGGGTTCACGCTACTTTCAGAAAGTTCACATCTCGTATTTGGAATTTGAATATTAGCGTCTCACAGATCTTGTCTAAGTTATCGATGAGAGCCTTTTTCCTGAAATGACCCCTGAGACGGTCTTCAGCCAGGGCTTTAGCCATTACGGCCAGAAGCTGAACTCGCTGATGAAACAGATGCTCTTCCGAGGTCTTTTTTAGAGAACCAATTTCTGTTTGAGGCTCAAAGACATTGTCCTTCAAAGTGGAGGATTCGCTGACCAGATGGAGGGAATGATAGAAAACATGATTCGCATTTTCTATAACGGCCTTTTTTCGGTAAGTTCCGAGAGGACAGTCACTTAAATAGGCCTTGGCCATGATAATAAGAAGTTTTAATCGTGATGAAAAAATATCATCGTCCGACATCGCTCTCATCCTCACGGATGCCGGGCCCAATCTAATCATAATATGTCCTTGTCTTTGATTTTCTTAGTAAAAAATATTACCTCCAAGCCATTTAATATACTGTTTTTTAACGTATCAGCATGTGGATGTCAATAAATATTTTCAGGAATTCAAACGCGTTAAAAGGTAACTTAGTAACATCTCAATAAATTGAGGGGTCGGAGAGCTTTTTCGATTCAATAGCTCCATGAATAATCAGCGACTCCATCATACAAACTCAACCATAAAGGTTCGTAAAGAAAGAACAGAAAATATGGCTTTAAATAAATTATCTAACCGGGTCAATCAGATCATTTCATACAACGAAACTTATTGAGAAGTTACTTTAACAAACCACAACTTATTGGAAGGCTAAATTAAAAGTTCCTTTTTTTCTTTTTCCGTCAAATTACGCCAGGCTCCCTCGGCCAGCCTTCCCAGTTTAACTTTTGAAACCCTTATTCGCTTTAACCGTGTTACACGGTTCCCAACTTTTCTGACCATGCGTCGTATCTGCCTGTTTCTACCCTCTTTGAGTATGATACGAAAACGTCTGGAAGAAATTCTCCTGATCTTTGCGGGTCTGGTTTTGCTCCCCATCATCGGCAGCCCTGAAGCAATGTTCCGGAGAGATCCATCGGTTATGGACTTTGAGACGGTAACATCATATTCTTTTTCATGATCAAAGGAAGGATGTGAAAGTCTGTGATGGAGACTGCCGTCATTGGTCAGAATCAAAAGCCCGATTGAGTCCTTGTCAAGCCTTCCGATCGGATAGACACGCTCGGATATATCTATAAGATCAAGCACTATTTTTTCACCCGGATGACTGCAACTCGTAACATACCCTTTGGGCTTGTTGAGCATTATAAACATCGGCTCACTTTTCAGCGCGATAACCTTTCCATCAAATTCTACCCTGTCTTTCTCAGAATCTACCTTTGTGCCGAGCTCGGTAACAATCCTGCTGTTGACCCTGACAAGCCCTTGTCTGATATATTCTTCTCCCTTTCTTCTGGAACAGATACCGGCTTCGGAAAGAAATTTTTGCAAACGCATCATCGTCATATTCTAATTTTAATCACGAAACCACGAAAATACAATAACACCAAAACATTTAATAAATCATGGAGCTATTGAATCGAAAAAACTCCCCGACCCCTCAATTTATTTGTGGGTGGAAATTTAAGATCTGTAATCTGCGTTGATCCTTACATAGTCCACGGAAAAATCGCAGGTATATATCAAATCAGAACTCCGGCCCATGTTTAAATCAATGGTTACAACAAATTCCGGTTTACAAAGAACCTTTGTGGCCTCAGCCTCAACGGCTTTTCCGCAACCCATGCCGGCTTTCACCATTTGAACATCATCAAAATAAACATCTATGTTATCCGGATCTACTTTGACGCCCGCCCTGCCCACAGCGCCCATAATACGCCCCCAGTTGGCATCCTCTCCGAAAAATGAAGTCTTGACCAGAGGAGAATGGGCAACAGTGTCTGCAACTTTCCGAGCATCAGAGTCCGACACCGCCCCCCGAACCAAAATTTCAACCAGCTTTGTAACCCCTTCCCCGTCTCTTACCAGCTGTTTGGCTATGTCCAGAAAGATTTCATCTAAAACCTTTTGAAAAGTATTTTTATGGTCCATACCTCGAATAACAGCTCCGGACAGTCCGTTTGCCATGACCATGACCGTATCGTTGGTACTGGTATCCCCGTCAATGGTTATCCGGTTAAAAGACCGGTCTGCAGCCTTAAGCATAGTCTCTTTTAAAATGTCCGGTGATGCTCCGGCATCGGTACAGACAAAGCAGAGCATTGTGGCCATATCCGGACGGATCATTCCGGCGCCTTTGGCAACACCGGTAACGGTAAAAGTCTTCCCTTCCACAACTTCCTGTGCGAAGGCTATTTTAGGGACCGTGTCTGTTGTCATTATCGACCTGGCCAGGTCAGGAATTCCGTCAGACTGAAGTGATCTGACAAGGTCGGGAACCGCTGTTTTAATCTTTTCAATGGGCAGGGGCTCACCGATAACACCTGTTGAAGCCACAAACACCAGGTCGTTTGAAATTCCGAGTTCAGATGCTGCGAGACGTGTCATGGTTCTGGCATCACGCATTCCCTGTTCGCCGGTACAGCAGTTGGCATTGCCGCTGTTGACAATAATCGCCTGGCAGACACCCGATTTCATCAACTCCATGTCCAGAAGAACCGGCGCAGCCTTAACTCGGTTTTTAGTAAACAGACCGGCGACATTTGCCGGTACCTGTGAATAAATAAGCCCGAGATCCTTTTGACCATTTTTTTTAAGACCCGATGCAACCCCGGCGGCCTTAAAGCCGGGACAGATTATAGCGCTCAT
>CAZBOB010000128.1:0-10425 GCA_964492995.1 uncultured Desulfobacteraceae bacterium
TTGGTGGTATGATTTAGCTTAGCATGGGTGGCCTGATTTTGCCCAGCGTCATAGGGGACGCAATCAAAGTAATCGGCTTGGATCTAATAGACCCATTCCAGTTAGTGCGCCACTCGGAAATTTGGCTACGTCTGTTGGATTATTGGTTTAATAAAAATATCAGATTTTGTGCCAATTGGTGAAATCCAATGAACCAATGGACGTGCCGCAAACACACTATCGGGGATTTCACCGGGGAACCCCAATCTCACTCCTCCATTCGTCGACAACACCTAATTTTTACAGTAATTTTATAGGTAAAATTTAGTCTTGATAGTTGAGGCCTAATAGTTTATGCATATCTTTGAATTTACAAGAACATTTTTTTATCCAATTGATATTGATTCTCATTCTCGACCTGGCCGGAGCTCTCCTACGTCGCTGATCTGATGCAGACATATAGTGAAAAATTCAATTTTTAGAAAGATTGTATTAATAGGTTGTGCACGTTCAGAACGAACGTACCCAAAGATTAAAGTATATGGAAAAGTCATTTGATTTCTCTTTTCCATTAGGATGGAAATTTACTATTTGGACTGACTTAAAATGATAACAGGCGGAATAGCAGATAAACTTGGAAATCGATATGAAGCGAAGTGGCTGGTCCGTTCTTTAATGGATGTAATTGCTGACAAGGCACATTGGCTGAATTTCGAAAATGTAGAAACGGAATATCAAGGTTTCGAATTTGCCATTAGTCGGGGGGAAATTACAGAGTGGCATCAAACCAAGATGAATTCTCCCGGCGGGAACTGGACAATCAATGCTCTCAAGAAAGAGGGAGTACTTAAAGCGTTTTCGAATCGGCTATCGGCAGATGAAAATGCACGATGCTTTTTTGTCTCTCAAGACAATGCCAAAGACTTCAGAACACTTACAGAAAAAGCGCGGACCGCAAACTCACATGGTCAATATACGGAGATACTTTCAAAGAACCAAGAAGATTCCTTTCGGCAATTAAAAAAAGAGTGGCAGCAACCCGATGAAGTCGTATTCAATTGGCTTAAGCGGAGCTACGTTGAAATCATTCCTGAAAGAGAATTGGATTCATTAAATGAGTCTTTTGGAGACCTATATTTTCATGAGGGCGGAAAAAGTGCATTTCCCAATCTTCGCGAAATTCTTGAAAACCACTTCAATAAAACCCTCACAACAGACGCTGCACGTAATGCTATAAAGTTACAAGGAATACTAAAGTTTAAAGAATGGACGTTTGATCCGACCATTCAACAACGATTGAACGACGAAACCGTGGCTTATCTTCAAACATATACACCTTTTGGCGCAGGTGGAGAGACGATCTCCAGAGGTCAAACCGGCACTCTTATTGATGAAATACTCAATTCTGATGGTGCACAATTGGTATTGCTGACGGGTGTTGCTGGTTCTGGAAAATCGGGGGTTATACGTGGTGCAATCAATCAACTCCGGGAACTCCAAATTCCTCATTTAGCATTTAGAGTTGATCACTATTTATCGTGTGGCACCAGGGAGGAACTTGGGAAAAAACTGACAGGTAGGGAAGAAAGCCCGGTCAGCACTCTGAAGGGAACCTTCCCAAACACACCTTCCATTCTTTTTATTGATCAAGTTGATGCTGTAAGCGAAGTATCGGGCCGCGATGGGCGGGTTAGAGAAGTTATATTCTGGATGATTACTGATGCGCATAATTTTGGAAGTGTCGGAATCGTTGTTGGGTGCCGAACATTTGATCTGGATAGTGATGCGAGGTTAAAGAGTCTCAAAGAGGCTAATCGGACAACGCAAATTGAAGTTCCATTGCTTGATTGGGAAGCAGATGTCGAACCGCTTTTAAAAAATAAGGGTGTTAATGTGTCTTCGTTAAATGAACCACAACGCCAATTGCTTCGCTTACCTATTAACCTTGCCGTTTTTTTAGAAATCGATGATCCGGAATTTTCATTCCATTCCCGGTCAAATTTGCACGAAAAACTAATCGAAAAAAAACAACGCACCATAACAAAAGAACGAAAACCGCTTTGGTCACTGATCCAGCCATTGGCAGCCATGTGTGAATGGATGAGTGAGCGGCAAAAATTGAGTGCCCCAGTTGCGGTTCTGGATGCCTTTCCAAGCGCTGTCGATATTTTGACATCCGAAGGATTGATCATATCGTCTCGAGGTCAAGTAAATTTCTTCCATGAAAGCTTCTTTGATCATATCTATGCAAGAACATTTGTAAATCAAAACATTAGCTTAGTTGACCTGCTTACGGCAACAGAACAGCACCTTTTTCGGCGGACACAGGTGCGGCAGATTCTTGAGGCTCTATGGCAAAATGATTTTAATCGCTATCTCAACGAACTATCATCGGTTCTTTCAAGTAAGAATATTCGTTTTCATATAAAGTCAGCCATCTGCCAATGGTTAAACTCTATCGACAAACCTAATGAAAAGGAATTTGAGATAATTAGTCGATTTGATGAACCGAGTGGAAAATTCCGACAGTTCTTCCGTCATATTATAATTTCTATCTGCCAATGGGTGAACTCTGTCTTTAAACTGAGTGAAAAGAAATTTGAAAAAACTTTTCGCTCTCATGAGCGGAGCGGAAACTTCCATCAGTTCTTCCGTAGCGCGGTTTTGACCACTCATGCATGGTTTGATTTGCTGAATGAAAAAAGTTGGATTCAACAGCAAATTGACAGTGAGGACCAAGAACGTGCTGAAACAGTGTTGTGGTGGCTTTCCAATATTGCAGGAGAACGGCCAGCAGAAATCGCCAGTCTATTGCGTTCTTGGTGGGGCGGCGACATGGAACGTGCAGAGAGACTCTTGAATTGGTTCGGCTTTGTGAGGCGTGGCAAACCTGATGATGATCTTCTCCAATTATGTGAAGATGTAATCAATTCCCATCCAAGTCATCTTTTCCAAGATCCGGCGAGCGGTCGCATTATGATGCTCCTGCACACATGGGGGGAAAAAACACCTGAGCGTTGTGGGAGTATTCTTCATTCGCTTTTCGAAGCTTGGTTTGCACTGAATCCCGGGTGTAATCTGTTTAAACGCGACGAGTTGAAAGCGATTAAAACCCACTCGCTTGATAGGCTTGCAAAGAAAGCACCGCAAGTATTTTTGGAAGGGACGACTGATGCACTAGTTCGTTCAATCGACATGGTGATTTCAGAAGGTGGGAAAGGAGAGAACTGGTACAGTTTTAATTATAGAACTTACTCGGGACATCGTTTCGGATTTGATGAGTTTTTGGGGATATACCGTTCAGCTCTCAAGAAGGTTGCACAAGAAGCTCCAGAAACAGCGATCATCTATCTTGAAAAACTGGATCCCCATAAGCATCAATGTCTGATGCATTTACATTTGGAGATAATTCGAGCCAACCCAACTGATTTTGGAAATCGGTTACACACGCTTGTAACAAACGAAATGATTTTTGATGCCGGTTGGCATGGGGCAGATTGGTTGTCATTTGCCCATGCTTGCCACGAGGCATTCCCACACTTAGGTTCTGGGGAGAAGAAGGCTGTTGAGCAAGCTATTCTCAACTACACCCCGGAAATCGATCGCGCTATTCGCATTGCTCGAAAAATCAATCAGAATAGCGAAAAAGAACCCTATTTGACAAAAAAGAGCGTCATATACGATCTTAATCGATCAGGATATGAACAATGGTGTATTCTCGAAACAATAGGCGAGGAGTTGCTCAGTTCGGTTGCTCTGTCAAGACTGCACCAACTCCGCCGGAAATTTCCAAAAGCAAAAATTTCGAAGCCAAGCCATATGAAGATGAGTGAGGTTGGACCCCCCATTAAGCGTGCAAAATGCAAAAAAATGAAAGACAGGCATTGGTTGTCTGCAATTGAACGCTACGACCATGAGGAGGACAGACGTCGTAGTTACAATTTTATTGTTGGTGGAGCAAGAGAACTTGCTAGAGAACTACAGGAAGCTACTCAAAAAGACCCAACACGGTTTTCGGATTTAAGTCTGAAAATCCCTGATACAGCTAACCATTCATACATTGAACATATTTTATGGGGTTTGGCAGAGACAGAAGCCCCTTCTGATGAATCGTTAGCTCAAGCTGTAAAACGTGCTCACCAGCATCCAGAGAAGCCTTTTGGCAGTGATATAGCTCGATTGATGGAGAGACATCCCCATATTGCTTCTGATTCTGACATACTAGAAATATTGATTTGGTATGCCCTGAACGGGGAAGCGAATGAGAGTATAGATTCAGATGAACAGAATAGCGAGCGCGAAACAATAACAATTGATACGCTTATCCAGCGAGGCGGAAGTATTCATATCCGTGGTATCAACGTTACGCGTGGTAGGGCATGGGAAGCATTAGGTTCTGTTCTATGGCAAGTTCCAGAGGCAGAGAGTCGAGCTTGGGAAGCAATTGAAATCGCTCTTGAGAAAGAGACACTGATCAGCATTCGCTGTTGCATGATGAAACCGCTAACGCCTTTATTCAATATGAACAAAAAGCGTTTTTCTGATTCGATACGGAGGTTGATTATACTTCCAGATGGTGCGCCATACCAATACAATGCACTGCGCCTTTCCCCGCTTATTACCGATACTGGTATTTACCTCTTCCGGTTTATTTTCCATTGGTTGCCAGAACTCGCTGATGAACTTGTAACAAACCTTCTACAAAGCAGGGACGAAATGAAAGAACTTATAGGAGCATGGCTCGTATTCTGCGAAAGCTTCAGAAACGACGCGTACGTTGGCAAAGCCGAAAAACTGGCTTCTGTAAGCGTTGATCATCGACGGCTTTTGGCTAGTGTTTCGGGTGATGCTATAAAGTGGGCCGAGAATAGGCATCGCGCCGAAGCTCTTTTGAAAGAATTTTTCTCCGATGAAGATGCACAGGTCCGCAAACATGCAGCAGATGCATTCAGAAATGTTCAGGCGAGAGAAGTTGAGCTGTATCGAGAGTTGGCAGCTGTATTTTTGAAATCACCAGCTTTCATGGATAATAGTTTCTCTGTTTTGCACATGCTGGAAGCGGCTACTTGTGACGTGCTTGATCTTGTTATTGAAGCGACTCAACAACTTATCACAGAAATTGTGGAAAAAGGCAATCAGCATGGGCGACATGGTACCGATGTGCATCAACTCCAAGATCTTCTGAACCGTGAATACACATCATCTGAATCGAACCCGGAGGCGCGTAAAAAAATTCTCGATATGATCGACCTTATGCTTTCATGTGAGATTTACGGAGTAGATAGCATCATAACTACCCATGACCGCTGGTAAATACACTTGAAAAGTTTAGAGGCAGGTAATTAACACTCTCAGTAATTAAGAGAGTTGCCGGGAGATTATAAATTTTAAAATTTAATAAGGGTGTAAAACGTTATGCTTCTTCCTAAACATCCGCGATTAATGAATGATTATGAGCTTTCTAATTGGGCAAAATCTTTGATCACAAGGCGTTCACCAGAATCAAGTTCTTTAGATTATAAAGCGAAAATATCTATTAAAAAACAAATTGAAAGAATAGAGATTGGCAAAGATATCTCCTCTTTTGCAAATGAACAAGGAGGTATCTTACTTTATGGCGTCCCTGAGATGGAAGAAAGAGGTGTACCAGTTCCTAAAGACATTTCTGAATGCGGAATAGAAATTCCCCAAGATCTTCCTATAAACATTGAAAACATTTTACTTGATATCGTTTCGCCTCCTTTAACAGAATTGCATATCAGAGTATTGAACTTCGAAGAATTAGGCCAAAAATCACTTCTAATGGTTTACCATCCAGAAAGCTGGAATAAACCTCATATGGTTGAAGGCTATAAACATGTTCGTTACTATCGCCGTGGAAACTTTAGAGCAGTTATCATGAATGAGCGACAAGTGGAGGCTGCATATTTATCTAGAAAAGTCTCACATGATCATGCAGACATCTTTTTTAAGACAGGGAATTTCAGAGGTATTCCTGATAACGGTCGCTTCTTCAGAGTGATTATCTGTCCTCTCTTTTACTTAATCCGAAAGGAAGAAATGTTAGAAGAACGATTTAAGAATTGGCTAATTGGAAATCCTCCAGATAATCGCCCAGGAAATTGGGTTCCATTTTTAGACGGCTGGTGTTTTTTAGGATATCCAAATGGTAATTTTCATGGCAAGCAATATGAGCTGCGTTTATTTCATAATGGAGCATTTTGCTTCAATATGGATTTAGATTATGCCATTGAAAGGCAAACGAACCTTAACTTGAAAGGTATGGAAAAAGTCTTTAAAGATATGATTTTTCCATATGCATATAAGGCCTTTGAGTTTCTGAGAATTTCAGGCCCTTTATCAATGCAAGTGAATCTCTATAATGTTAAAACAATCAACGCATTGATTCCCGCATCACATTGGTTTTTCGATCCAAACATAGGAATTACGCCAATTGAGACTGATGAAATAACCTTCAAAGAACAAATGTCTGTTTCTGAGCTGAGATTTGATACTGTTAAAGTGCTTGAGAGGGTCATTGGCCGTTTGGCTTCTGCATTTGGGATTTGGAGGAAATAATATCATTGGGCGTCATTGGGGGTCTATCCACAGGGATATCTTGATATATAAGGTAACGACAAAGAATACCGCGAAAGTGGCTGTCGTCATTTCCCCCAAGTCGGGGGTGCAGCTCATCTCGCGCCCGTTAGCCATTAAAGAGATTACATCACGAGCAGAATATGGAGATCGGTCTTGGCATAACTTTAATAGCTGCAGCTGTGGCACTTTGGGTCGCTGCCAGATTACGCATAGTTGATAACCAGACTTTGCAAACGACAGCTAATGTTGCGGCTGTGATTGCCGCTCTCGCAGCGGTGTTCGTGTTTTTCCTATCGTCTTATAGGGATAGCCCCAAAGGCACCGCAACAACAGACGGCACAACGTCAACAAAGGTGGCTCAGGAAAATAAAGATGATTTAGTCGAGTCACTGCTACTCAAGGAGATGAAAGAAAAAGATCTTATAGACAAAGTGCGCAGTGCAGAAGCTTATCTCTATGCTGGTGGTGTGAATTCTAAAAATAAGTCCATAGCTCTTTATCATGAAGTTTTAAACAATCTGTCTCAAGAAGCGCTTTCGGAGCTCGATCAAGGCTTTCTTAGTCAGGCAAGATCTGACGACGCTAACGGATACATCGACGATGCATTAGCTAAATATCGCGATATTTTCAGGGAAGTATTTCAGGAGCTAAAAAAAACCAAGTTAAAGGGGTAAAATCATGAGAAAGTACAAAAACCTGATTCTTCTTTCCATGTTTTCGGTTCTGGTAATTGCAGGATCTACTGTCCTTGCGGACGATATTGATGTTAAGATTATAGCTCCATCGCGAGATGGTGTGGAAGTTCGCAAGACGTATCTTGTAAAGGGCACCGCGACCAAACCAAGTGGTTCTCATTTATGGGTGCTAGCGCGCCGAGAAGATTTTGAAGGTCTCTGGTGGCCGCAGGGTGAAGGAAAGGTTGATCTGAGAAGCAAGGAATGGAAGGTTTCGGTGACTTTCGGGATTGCAGAGGATGTTGGGTGGAACTTCGATATTGCTGTTATTGTAGTACCTGAAAGTAGCCATACTTTGCTTAGGAACTATCGCATCAATGCCATGAAAACAGGAGATTGGCGACCAATCGAAATGCCTGAAGTTCTCTCAGCCCCTGTACTCCGGAAGGTTCGGAAGGTAAGCCACTAGGCAATTACCAAGGCTAACTAGGTGCTGGTTCGGACCGTCGCAAGCGCCGGCCGCACAGTCCCGCCGGTTAGGTTTCGGTGTCAAATCTTGTATTGTGAATAAGATTATTTTTAAGTTTAATTACAATAGGTTATGGTCGATATTAAGGCTTGATTTGTGAGGATAGAATCCATAGAATGCCTAATAATCCGTGTTGATAAACGGAATTTCGACTAATATCAAACGGAATGGGGTTGGGTTACAGGAACATTTTGAAATATAAGAAAAAAGTTTAAAATTTTCGTCAAACAAGGAAACGATTAATAATACCTCGAAAGGGCCGCGGTCATTTTCCCCAAGTCGGGGGTGCAGCTCATCTCGCACCTATTATGCTTCAAGGAGGAAACTATGCAAATAGATGGACATCATACGCTAACTTATATCGCAGCGAGATTTGCAGGGTTCAATCACAATCATGCATCAATTATTGCATATAGCGCCCAATATGTTGATGACGCAACTAATTCCGGCACGATTCACTTTAATAACGGGGCAATGTACAAGCGAATTTCATCGGCTCATAAAATGCTCGACTATCGAAATACTGATGAATTAGCTAATCATCAAGTATGGATTCCTTTTCACTTTCTTCCTGGTAACGGGGGAAAACCAGCTGGCGAAAATCCAGATGGAACGTTTATCAATAAAATAGTATGTCTTTCTGACAGTTATGTTGCAAGAGACATGCTCAAGGCCTGCGCTGCTGACGGGGAAAAACCATATGCTTTACACAGGCTCGGCATTACGATGCACGTCTACGCAGATACATGGGCACATCAGGGTTTTGCCGGTGTTAATCATAAGATCAATGAAGTTAAAAAATCTTAATAGCAACAACAAGACAATTGATAAGAGTTTTTGTAATAAAATAACTGATTTCTTTTTGAGTGAATCGTTCCCCCTGGGCCATGGTGCAGCACTGAGCTATCCGGATCGCCCGTCTCTAATCTGGAAATATGAAAACGGCCTTGATGAATTCATCGAAAGAGATAATCCTGAGATGTTTATAGAAGCCGCAGATAAGATGTGCCGAGCTATGAAATGTTTTCGAAACAAAGATTTGAGCATGGACCTGGATTCTGTAACAGGGTTACCCAATAAAGACGCAAATAAAATATTTTCCCGTTTGAAGTCAATCAAGGGCGATAATGGCGAGATTCGGCACGCGAAATGGATTGCAGAGATTGAAAGGGGAACTTTCTCATTTGGGCCAGCGAGTCCTGTCTATATAGCGAAAGGAACAGGATCATGGAAATATAAATCCATTGAACAAGTGGCGGCAGCTGATACCGGTCGAGAGATATTTCCATATCGGAAAACCTTCTTGAAATCTAATTGGAAACAATTTCATGATGCCTTACAAGCGCACCGCTTTGATGTTGTACATGACGTGCTCCCAAAATACGGTATTTGTGCTGCATAACCATAAATTTAAATTGGACTCTGTTAAGGCGACGCCACTTAATTTCGGTTAAGATGCTAATTTAATAACCATAAAACCTATATGGAAAGAAAGGAGGGAGAAATGCGTTCCGATAATCCAAGAAACAATACCTTTAGAGTTATTTCATTTGTTTTTATCTTCATCTTTATGGCTTTCTACGCATGCAGCTATATTGCACCCTACAGCCATTTCGCCTATCAGCAGACCACATCATTGAAGGTTGAAGCTCTTGCATTAATGGACAAGGCAACCGAGCCAGTTGCATCTCATGAAAATGAAATCAAAGGACTGGAAACAAAGATAGAAAAAGCTTATGAATATGCCAAGGGGAGGCCAAAGAATGAGCTTTCAACAAAACAGTGGCAGATCCTAAAGGATCCCAATAGAAATCTTCTCGGCGGCTTTATAAAGCTATGGAGAGACAAATCGACATTATCCACCCACTTTATTCAAGAAGCAAAAGGATTAGTTGCTGATGCTTTCGACACCATTAGTGGTTTGGAAAGTGGGAAGATCAAAAAAGGCGATGAAAAGTAACTTAAGGAGGACGATATGGCTGATTTCAACGATTTTTGGGAAAGCTTAAAAAAGGGTCTTGAGGAACTTATCAAAAAGAACTGGAAAGAATTTAAAGATGCTGCAGAAAAAGATGGCAAGGCATTTTTTGACAAAACAAAAGAAGATCTGAAACGATGGACGAAGTTGTTGGATCAGGGCGACCTATCTAAAGATGATTTTGAGTGGTTAGTTGCCGGTAAAAAAGACCTTGCAGAAATGGAAGCGTTAAAACAGGCAGGACTCGCTCTGGTAAGACTTGAGAGATTCCAAAACGCCCTAATTTCATTAGTAATTGATACAGCATTCGATACATTTCTTTAAGCTGAGCACCTCCTAACCTCTGAAGATCGACACGACCTGAAAGGTCGTATTCAATCCATTGTTCAAGAAGTCCGTAAAGTTGGGTACGTCTATTGGATTATTGGTTTAATGAAAATATCGGATTTTGGGCCAGTTTGTGGAATCCAGTAAACCAATGGACGTGTCGCAAACACACTATCGGGGATTTCACCGGGGAACCCTAATCCCCTTCTCCATTCGTCGAAAATACCTAATTTTTACAGCCATTTTATAGGTAAAATTTGGACTTGATAGTTCAGGCCTAATAGTTTATGCATATCTTTGAATTTTCAAGAGTATTTTTTTATCCAATTAATATTGTT
>CAZBOB010000129.1:0-10280 GCA_964492995.1 uncultured Desulfobacteraceae bacterium
TATTCATATCGCATCGGTTACATCATGATGCCGTAACTTTTGAACGTTACCAATATATTGATTGCCTTCACTTTTCACTTTTCACGTTTTACCTTTTACTATCAAAGGTTCAGGTTTCAAGGGTTAAAAGGTTAAAAGGTTCAGAGGTTAATGGTTGAGTGGTTGAATGATGAGTAGTGAGCTTGGGATAATAGCCCGGCTGTTGATATTAAGCTGTTCCTTCCAACTTCCTTTTCACAGAGTTGTATATTAATATGGCAAATTCAAAAAATATTTTTGCATCTTCCTCGGTAGGTTTTCCGTTTGGAAGGAGACCGATGTCCACGGGATATCTTGATTCGATATAGAGACTGTCAAGCATTTGAACAATTTCATGATCGATGTTAACTTCCACATATTCTTTGACAATTTCTAAAAGTCTTTCAATTTGATGAATTTTGACGAATCCCAAATCAAACTCATCTATTATTGCCTTTAAGGATTTTTCGATTGCCTGCTGGGCGTGAAACGCCACCATGTTCGTAAGATGTTTTTTATTTTTTATTTCCTCAATAACATCAAGGTTATCTTGAGCTTTGCTTAGCCACTCACGAGATATCTCTTTCATACAAGATCTTTCCTCTTTTTGAAATCTCCTTTGAAAAAGCACTACCCAATTTAAGAAATTTGTTGTGCATCGTTCTTGTATGTACAACCAGATCAATCGGTGCTTGTTTTTTAAATTCCGACAACAGTGTAGAAACTTTCAAATAGATTTCCATTTTTTCTTTATAATTTTTCGGCATAATGTCGTCGTTGGTTACGACAATAATATCCAAGTCACTTTCTCTATGTGGTTCACCCCATGCATAACTGCCGAAAAGAATTACTTTGTCAGGGTTTATTTCCTTTAACCTATCCAAAATTTGATAAATTATTTGAATATCCACTGTAATCTCAGCCTGTTAATGATTGCATACTGCATACTCAAACAAAATGATTTTAAACGAATTATATTTTTGGATAATTTGTTCAACAATATATTGAATCACTAAAGATATTTTGTTTTGTTCCATAAAATATCATAGCTTTTAGAAAATAGCAATGCGTAGAATTTGCCAGTGATCTGTGCTGTCTGCGAAATCTATAGGATTTGCTGGCATGAAATCATGATATTTTTTCTTTTTCAGACAGGATTTACCCCAGTACGATCTCCCGGAGCTACCCCAGTACCATCTCCCGGCCCTGTCCCGGTATTTTCACGGGGAGCTACAGGGCCCCGATAGCGGGATCTACGGCTTGCTTCGACAGGCGGGGCAGGCGGGGCAGGCAGGATATCCAGGATTTTTTTTGATTTTAACGTTTTCATCCAGTAAATCCAGTAGATCTTGTCAACTTTTTTAGAATTTCAGGATGCTGAATCCTATCAGGGGTTCTGGGTTCGGAGGTTCAAGGTTTAGAGGTTAATGGTTAAGTGGTGGATTTGGACAATTGCTGTATTTACAGCTCTTTCAAAAACTGGGAAGGAGTAAGTATTTTTATTTTGCCGTACGATTTGAGATTTAATAAATGCTGATCGCCTGAAATGATTACGCTGGCTTTGCCGGATTCGGCGCAATGGATAAATTTATCGTCAGAAGGATCTTCTTGAATTATCGCCCGACCGGGTTTAGAGGCAACAACCTCAAAATAAGGTAATATTTCATTGTAACAGATGTAATTGATTTCATTTTCGGACAGTTTGAATTTTGGATAAGCCAGGACTTTTATATATTCATCAATCATAGTTTTCGTGGCTAACGGTTTAATGTGTCCGCTTTTCCATAAAGAGATCAACTTTCCCGGTATACCGCCGAATAAAATCGCAGATACGATCACATTGGTATCTATGACGGCTCGGATTTTTTTGATTTTACCCATTTTATCGCTTCAGCAACACTATTCTCTTTGAGTCCGAGTTTCTTTATTTTTGCTCTAATTTGATCTATGTTGGTATCATAAAATTTTATAGGTCTCATTATTACGACACCATCTTTAAGTTCTATATCAAAATGTTTTATACCGGGCATTTTTTCAATAATTTTTTTGGGGATGGTGATCTGATTTTTTGAAGTTATCTTTGCAAGCATTATCCTACCTCCTTACTTTCGCAATTCCTTACTTTATCATATATTTTAAATGGAGAAAGTCAATATTTAAGTTAGGGGCTTCGCCCCAATGGAATGGTGGAATGCTGGAATAATGGGTTCTGGGATAATGCAATATTGGATTAATGGTAAAATTTGTGTTGACGATAAAATTAAAAATGGCTAATTTCCTTTTAAAAACCAACCTTCCAGTATTTCACTATTCCATTATTCCATATTCGAGGCAAGCGTTCAAGCCTCAAAAAATGACCTATATTTTCATTAAGTTGTAGAAATTCCGAGACGTAAAATTAGTTGAATAGTTGAGAGACCCCGGTTAAATACGCTACGCTGTTGCTGTCGCAAATTTAACAGGGTAAATTAAATGGTTAAATCGTCATTGGTGAATAGTGAATGGATGCTTGGTGCTGAAGAGCGGTGCGGAGCAGCCGCGTTTTATAAAATCGCAAGGCGATTTTATTCTGGCGCTACAAATTCTGGGCGGCCCAGAGAGATGCCTGGACTCGATTGGGGACATTAATTTTTTTGAATATTCTATAAAGATGGGCCTTCACCGTATGAGGACTGATGCAAAGTTTGTCAGCAATTTCATCATTGGTCGCACCTATGGCAACCTGGGCGAGTATTTGGATCTGTCTTTGTGTTAGATCCTGGCTGCTGCTTTTTGACGATTTATTTTTACCATTGCCTTCAAAGATACATTTTGTCATCATTTCCCTGGAAAGCCACAAATTTCCGTCAAGAATATTTTGAACCCCTTTTAGAAAAGTATTGAGAGGATCATTCTCATAAAAAAGACCTTGTATTCCTTCTAATACGAATTTCTTTTTAAACTCCAGGTCAGGGGGCACATTAAAGAGGACAATATGGTTTAATGATTGTGTCTGGCGGGTATAAGTTCTTAACTCAGCCATAAGACTTTTCGGATCTTTTCCCTGGTAGTCCAAGAACACGAAATTTAGATGGACAGGGTTTTTGAGATTGATTTTTGAGATGTGATTGATATCTTCCAGCACATGGCAAACGTTTCCAATTTCCCGTTCCAGGAGCGAGGCTATCAACTCATTTTGCATTCGCCTGGGGCCGACAATGTAAAATGCTTTCCCCGTTGATGGTCGGAGGCGTTTCTGCTTTTCAGGTACCAGACTTTTCATGATTTTCAAAAAAGAGACCGGTTACAGGAGAACACCGCTTGTCAAATTCAGTTCAGCTAAGACCTGGCGTATGGGTTCTATGATATATTTGAGATATAGAGCCCAATAGTACGCGATTTTAATAACATATTTTATTAGGATTGTAAATACGAATAAAGTATGATTTTATTCGTATTTTTCAGGGGAGATTTCTAATACTTTAGCATTAGATGAACAGGGGAGGTGCTAGGTAATTTCTAATACTTTAGTACTAGTTTTGGTACTAGATTTTGTAATACTACATTTGCGAATCTAAAGAAAATATGCCGAAAATATCAAGGGTTCAGAGGTTCCCCGGTGAAATCCCCCGGAAGGGGTCTGCGTAGCAGAATTTCACTGGGCAGGCAGGGTTCTGGGTTCAGAGGTTCTGGGTTCAAGGTTCCCCGGTTAAATTCGCTGCGCCTTTGTTAAATACGCCTTGCTGTCATTGACATGAATTTAACCTGGCAGGCTCCTTTTCTGCGAAAAATTTAACCCCAGTACCATCTGCCGGAGCTACGGGACAGGCTGGGCAGGCAGGGTTCAAGGGTTCAGAGGTTCTCCGGTCAAATAGCCCGAAGGGATTTAACCTGACAAGCCCCGGTTAAACGGTGAATGTAGGGAGAAAAGAAAGGTAAAAAAACATCAAACCTAATAGCCCGAATATTTCATGAAAATTTTCGAGAGGCCTTTTTATTAGCAATCAAAACCGGTTGTTATTTACAATTTTGCTTCTAGTTGTCAGGTGACAGTTTGTACCGAAAATTTTCTTGTTCAATTTCTCAAAAATTTTATCCGCCTCGGGAGGATTTCACCTCAACTTTTTGAGAATTTCCGAACCCTGAATATTATTTTGATAAGATGTGAATGGTGGATAATGAATTGATTTGATGTTGGAGAAATGTGGGATAGAGAGTCGGCGCTACAAATTCTGGGCGGCCCAGAGGGCTGCCTGGACGCGACTGGGGACGTTGATCTTCTTAAAGATTCTGTAAAGATGGGTCTTTACCGTGTGAAAACTGATGCAAAGCCTGTCTGCAATTTCGTCATTTGTTGCCCCCACAGCAATCAGCGCGAGTATCTCGATTTGTCTTTCGCTGAGGTTTTCTAAGCGACTTTTTGAAGAGTTGTCCTTGCCGGTACCTTCAAGAATGCATTTGGTCATCATATCTCTGGAAAGCCACAATCTTCCATCAATGACTGTCTTTACACCTTTGAGGAAAAAATCCAATGGGTCATGCTCATAAAAAAAACCATGTATTCCTTCTAATACGAATTTCTTTTCAAACTCCAGGTCGGGAGGCACATTAAAAAGGACGATAGGGTTTGCTGATTGACTCTGGATGGACCAAGCTCTTAATTCGGCAATAAGACTTTTAAAATTATTTCCCTGGCAGTCCCATAACACGAGTTTCGGCCGGCCATTGTTTTTTGGATTGTCTGTTGGAATATGATTCATATTTTCCGCCACAAAGCACGGGTCTCCGGTTTGCTGCTCCAGGTACGATGCTATCAGCTCATTTTCCAGCCTCCTGTGTCCGACAATATAAAATGCCATGCCATTTGATGATTGAAGGCTTTTTTGCTTTTTGGATATCGCAGGGCTCATTATCTTATAAAGAGAATCCGGTCATCGGGGAAGACAGCTTGCCAAGATCCGTTCAGATCAGACCGGGGCGTGTGATTAACGTTTAATGGAGAATATAAAATAAAAAACAAGTTATATAATCGCTTCGAGATTCTGTATACCGCGGATACGCCGCTCGAAAAAAAGTAAGTTCATATGCTCTTAAGCTAACAAGCCAACAATAATGCCTCATCATATCTACAAATAGATGTATTTAGTTTCCGTCTTTTAACATTATTTGGAAGCAAGAAATTTTCCAATGTTTCGTATTTTTGGGCGCCAACCAGAACTTGATGATTTAATAAAAAGGTTGGGACTTCAGTTACACTTAATTCGTTAGATCGTTTCCAATCCAAATCAATAGCTTCCCTATAGGCTCTGTCTTGAATAATCTTTTGGACGTCTTTGCCATTTAAATTGACAGATTCAGCTATTTTTACAAGGACATGGACTTCACCAATGTGCTGCCCTTTTACGAAATATGCTCGAAACACGGCCTTGTGGAATTCATGACCTTTACCTTTGGATTCCGCCCATTTACCCAATTCCTGAGCTAAACGGCTGTTGTAAGTATTTTTTGGTTCACCGAAAGGCAACCCTAATCTATTCGCAATTCGTTTTAGAATAGTCATCATCTTGCTGATATCAGCATTTTTATCTGCAAACAGGACATCGAATGTCAGGCCTTTCTCCGGTGTTTCCGGATAGAGTGGAAACGCAGTCCATCGAATATCAATTTCAAATTCTTTTTGTAATTGTTCAATACCCCCGGTAATGAAGTAGCACCAAGGTCAAACATAATCATAAAATATCTCAAGTATATTTTGGTATTCTTTCATAAATATTCCATATAATTATGGTGATGGATGATGCTGCATAAAATGAGGCCAAACATCAAGGTACCCGACCGCCGGCCAAGTGGAGACTTTCCACCACTGGTCACACCTCAGACATTGGAATAAGAGCACAGATCCTCCTGCTCCATCTGATCTTCGCCCTTCAAAAATTAGGTGCTTGTGAGGTTTAATCATATCATCTATATAAGGCAGGGGATCAATAGCACCATGCGTGTAGTTCCATTCCTTTACACGCTTTTCAAATTGCTCACAAGCTTGACAAATTTTCATAATCATACTCCTATGTTAATGAGAAGGAGCGGCTTCCGGCAAAACCACCCCTTCCCACAGAATAAGGAGGTATACCAGGTCCCGGCAGAGTGAACCTGAGCTTTGCTAATTTAATCAGCAACTTTTATGCCAATGCTGCAACACATGACAATATCGATTCAACTATATGATATCACTGTATCAAAAGAAGAAGGCTAGATTGCTCTTTTATAATAGATTTCCTCACTATGTTTATATTTAATTATATTGATGATATATCAATGATTACTTTATATTTCGTTAATATTGCAGCAGTATACAGAATAACTATTTGATATCAAATGAAAATAAATTGTTAAAGGTCAGTGGTTTTCCCGTTAGATTGGAACGGTATATCTTTCTTGATTTTTTATTAATATTACGATATTTAATTATAATTGTTAAATTTCAATAGCTAACGTATCGAGAATTCTTTAATGAAGGGATTGAATAATGAGTGAATTTGATTTGGATTTCTATAAAGTGCTCTTCGAAGAGCTCGATCCTGAAAATTTAAGGAAGCGATTTTTAAGATTGCTTTTGAAAATTCAGAATGTAGAGCGTGGATCTATCTGGATCAAGCAAGAAGACCGGTATGTGTGTATAGAGTCTCTGGGAAGTCCTACAGATACGGATATCATCAAAGGATTCAGCATGAGCGTGGACCGGCCCAGCATTGTCGGCTGGGTCATGGAAAATGCCGAGATGACGGTTGCCGAAGCCGGCAAGGATCCCCGCCATCATAAAGAGTTTGAAAAGGGAATGAAATTAAAGAGCAATTTGATTTTTGCTTTTCCTTTAATTTTGAGGGACGGCCAGGTTTACGGAGTTGTCCAACTCATTGATACAAACCCATCGAGTGGTCCACTGAATGTTGACAAAAAATACCTGGAACTTCTCAAGAGCATCGTGGATATGGGCGCCACAGCTTTAAGCAACGCCTTGTATTTTTCCCAACAGGTTGAAAAAAATCTTGAACTTGAACAGATTCTGGCCGGGATGCAAAGCGATGCCCAAATCATTGGTCAAAGCCGCCCGTTTATCGAGGTGATGAAAAAGGTCCGCGATTATGCCCCAACAGACTTTCCCGTACTGATTACCGGTGAAAGCGGAACCGGTAAAGATCTTGTCGCCATAGCATTGCACAATCTCAGTTCCCGGAAGGATAAACCGTTTGTTGTGCAAAATTGCAGTGCCATCCCGGATATGCTCTTGGAAAGTGAGCTTTTCGGATATAAAAAAGGTGCTTTTACCGGTGCAACGGAGGATAAAATCGGTCTATTGAAGTCCGCCGACAGCGGTACAGTTTTCTTAGACGAAATTGGAGACATGTCTTTACGTCTCCAATCGCGCTTATTGAGGGTTATTCAAAACAGCGAAATTAAGCCCCTGGGTGATACCAAGACCTACAAAATCAATCTAAGAATTATTTCCGCCTCCAACAAAGATTTAATCCAGGCAATTGCCGGAAAAGAGTTCAGAGAAGATCTGTTCTATCGTCTCAATGTTCTTCCAATTCACCTTCCACCGCTTCGGGAGCGAAAAATTGATATCCCGCTTTTGCTGAATTATTTTCTCAAGAGAGAAGCGCTCAAACTGGGGATCTCTCAGAAAAGAATTTCAAAAAAAGCCTTACAGTATCTGGAAGACTACCAGTGGGAGGGAAATATTCGGGAGCTTGAAAATTTCGTCAAATATATTCTCAGTACCGTTGACAATGATATTGTGGGTGTCAATGAGATACCGGATCATTTTAAAAAAGAGCTTTACCAAAGGAATGCGAATAACGCCTTTTCTTTTCCTGAAGAACCGATAGTTTCAGCCAAAAGTCTTTCTCCGGCATCCGTTGAATCTCCATTCTCCGGATATTCCTGGGAAGATCTTGAAAAAGATTATGTCCTCTATCTGCTTAATAAAAACAGATGGAACATAACGCGTGCCGCTCAAGATGCCAAACTTAACAGATCAACGTTTGATTCAAGAATGAAAAGACTTGGCATTCATAAAGGATAGACTCGTCTTGCCCTCCATTTCCGCCCAGCTTGCAAAGAGCGTCAATATAATGATCGTTATCAATCTGGTTCTCCATTGAAGATAAGGAGATAATTGGCAAGCCTCCGTTTGGTCTTTTCTGAGTATCAAACGGAGGCCGGTCCCCCATGGATATTGATAGTAAGCTTTGAGAAAATTATAATACCATGGATTTGGCAAAATCGAGTAATATTTATTCCACTTAATTGCATACTTTTATATAATACCCGGCCGGATGCCATATATACCGACACCCCGGGCTCGAAGTGGCATAAATAGTTGTATGGGATGTTTCACTTATCGGATAATAAATAGGTAAAGCATGCCCGTCTGGCTTTTGATTACTTGTGTGGTATTTAGCTTTTTTAAGTTTATAATTCATTTCCGATTTTTTGTCAATAGGCCCAACTTTATCAGCTCCGTACACCGCCTCAATATCGCCACTCTTTACTCCTATTACGAGCACCATATAATCTTCAGCAAAAGCACCATGGGCCAGACAAAGTCCGACAGTCAAAGCTAAAAGTATAATTGCAGTTTTTTTCATGCTGATCTCCTTTCATTGATTTTCATAGTCATGAATTAATAAAGCGACCATCTAATACTGAATTACCCTTGATTACCTCCTTTCATAAAATTAATAAGTCATTCATGAGCCGGTTAAAAAGCCAGTGTACACTTGCCTATAATTACTTGTTCCGGAACAGTCCATGGATTTGCAGGATCAGTATCCTGAAAGTTGAACTCTTCGTCGAACAAATTTTTGGCCTCAAGTGTTATAAAACCCCACCGTTTGGGTAATCGATAAGAAATTGCAGCATCCACTACCCAGAATTGATCGTCTTCCGACATAAAACCTGAAAAGGGATCGCCGAATTTTCCCTCTTGATCAATATACGTTGCTTTCACCAGGGTACTAATCCCGCAGGGATGGAAAAAACCGATCCCTAATGGGAACCGATGCGTCTCGATTTCAGTAAACAGTTCTGGACCGACAAAATCCGTATCTCTGTCAAGATCCTCATATTGATATTCAGCACTGAGCGCCAGCCAGCTCCGCGGTGTCCAGTACAGGTAGGCACGAACCAGCTGTTCTTCCCAATCTGTTTCTTGGACAGAAGGGCTTTCGGGAGGCAGAGGGAAAAAATAATATGGCACGTCAATCTCACGTTTGGAAAATTCCACACCCCCATAAAGACTTACAGAGAATTTTTGATCCACGGCGATGCCGTAGCGCCATGAATCAGACCCTTCAGCATCATCAAAAAACTGATTAAACCCGGCTACCTGTGTGGGTTCGAGGATTTGTTTTGTTAACAGAGGTCTTCGTAAGGTTCTGAATGCCGCCGCGCGCAGTGTGGTTGTAGGAATTGGGTTCCAGGTAATTCCAAATTTCGGGTTAAACTGATCTTCATCCATATCCAGATCATCAGATTCTTTTTCGTCACGTTCGAAGAAGTCAGCACTTGCCCCGATGCTAAATGTCACATTTTTGGGGAAATTGATGTAGGAATACACATAAAAATTATAGTTGTTGATGTCGATATTTGTGACATCAGGAGGGAATGAAAATAAAATGTCTTTGTTCTTTTGATCTGAATCCAAATACCCTGCGCCACTGGTAATATGAAATCTCTCAGCATTAAACAGGTGTTGTATTTCTGTCATGTAACCATCCTCATCTGTTGAAAAGTCGAAAGAAAAAAATGGATCTGTGTCGAGCACACAATAATCTGCATTTTGGCTGATAAAAGAAACCAAAAGATGGGAACGGGGTGTAAAGGCCTGGTGAAGGCCTATACGTATGGACTCCTTCTCCTCAGACCGTCTTTCTGTTGGGAAAAAGATATTAGGATCAAAGCGGATCGGCAGGTCACCTTTTTCGGTATCCCTGTATCTGTATTCTGCTTGAATGCTTGTTTTGTGGGTAAGTTCCAGTTGTGTAAAGACGTTGGTGATGTCATCGTCCTGGTCATTGTTTATTCGAAACCCATCGGTCTCAAAGTGAGTATAACCTGCGCTCAAAGACAATTTCTTGTAAATGCCTGAAACGATACCCTCTCCACCCCATGTATCATTAGTACCCAAAAAGCCGGTGGCCAGCAGGGTCGCCTGATTTCGGTTGAACGAATAAAGAATTGATGTTTTGCGAAGCCAAAACATAATTCCGGTTGAACTA
>CAZBOB010000130.1:0-10259 GCA_964492995.1 uncultured Desulfobacteraceae bacterium
CACCATAATAAAAAAATATTATGACAGCAGAGCAATTTTCCATTATATGTACCCTATAAATAAAAGGTGATAAATGTACTACTTATACATACTGACAATATTGGCTCTTTTGATTTCAGTTTTCAAAAGTGTGGACAAAACATCTAAAGCGGTCAAGATTGCAGTTAAAAAGTTCATTACTATCTTGCCTGCCTTTTTGAGCATGCTTATTCTGGTTTCAATTATTCTTTTTCTTATCCCTGATAAAATCATTTTAAAATATCTTGGAGATAATAATAAATTTGTCGGTATAACGCTGGCCTCGTTTTTTGGTTCCGTCACTTTAATGCCGGGATTCATCGCCTTTCCGTTATGCGGAATTCTATTAAAAAAAGGGGTAACTTATATGGTATTATCCGCTTTTTCCACCACGTTAATGATGGTAGGGATACTGACTTATCCCATTGAGAAAGCGTATTTCGGAGTAAAGGTAACCATAATTAGAAATATGTTTAGCTTTTTCATAGCAATTGTCGTCGCGTTGATAACCGGAATTTTCTTTGGAGAAATAGGGTAATGCCTTTGGGTAATAAAATAAAAATAGCAGGCCTTTTTGCCTATATCTGTTTTGTGGCCGCTTCTTTTATTCTAAATTTTAACCCCGGCAAACTCATAGGGGCAAATTTTTACAGTTTTTCCATAGAAATGCTTAAAATCCTTCCCTTTGCGTTTATTTTAATAGGATTATTTGAAGTATGGGTAAAAAGAGAAACGGTTGAAAAACATCTCGGTACAGAGTCAGGGTTTCGAGGGTATCTATGGACTATACTACTTGCCGGCACCTCGGTCGGCGGTTTATATGTCGCTTTTCCCATAGCTTATTCTCTGCATTCCAAGGGAGCAAAACTGAGTATTATATTCACCTACATCGGGGCGTCGGCAATTTGCAGAGTGCCGATGACAATATTTGAAGCCTCTTTTATGGGGATAAAATTTTCAATGATAAGGGTGCTTGCATCTGTGCCTTTGGTTATTGCAACTTCGATAGTATTGGGAAATTACCTGACAAAACGAAAATACAAAGTATTACCCGGTAAATAAGGTGGTTTATTGTAAGCTCTCAATAGGTTCTGGTGTATTTAATAATAATATTGAACCTAATAATATTGACCCGCCAACTCCATATCACCATTTAATATACCAGAACTTATTGAGATGTTACGGTTTATTCGGGATTGGGTTTTATCTGAAATCAGTACAATTTGAATACCTCAGGAGGAGGGATATGATTAGATTATTACTGGTAACACCATACAGAAAGTCTTTGTTCGAATTGGCTTCAGCTATGGAAAAATATGACGATGTTGAATTAACATGGACTGAGTCGGGACAAAAAGCCCTGGATAAGCTTTCGGAGACTTCCGTCGATCTTGTTGTAACAGAAAAAGAGCTTGGAGACATGACAGGACTTGAATTTGCAGAAAAATTGATCCGGGTAAATCCAATGATCAACTGTGCCGTATTAAGTCCGCTGCCATCCGACGAATTTCATGAGGCCAGTGAAGGTCTTGGCGTTTTTGCACAATTGCCGCTCCGGCCTGCCAAAGAAGATGCAGAAAAACTGTTAAAGCGCCTGAAAAAACTGAAAGACCTCACTGCAGGTATTAACATTGGCAACAAATAGATAACCCAAACTGAGCGTTTCAAATTTTAAAAGGGGATTAAATATCTTTTATTTTTAATGAATTAAATTGATTTATATTTTTAAAATTTGAAACCCTGCGGGATTGCCGATCTTACCGCATCTACTGCGTCAGATGCCGTCCCGCATAGGTGACTATAGCGGAACGACATCTTCCTTGTATCTGCGGCAACCTCGACAATCGCTCAATTTAGGGATAAAAAACATCAGCTATCTGTTAAAATTGATGAACTCGTAAAAAGTCAAAATTGAGATGGCAAAGTAAAAAGTTCAAGTTCCCCCGCATAAAACCAGCGGGATAAAAAAGCGTCGCGAATTTCGTGGAATGAGGCGTACTTATGTACGCCGCAGTGAACACGAAATGAAGCGCAACGCAGAAATTGGACTTTTTACGAAGCCGTCAAAATTGATATGATCACAACTCCAACTAAAAATTCTTATTCCCGGTCTAAAGATGTTTTTAATACCGGAAAAGTGCTTACCCTTTCTGTTTGTCATTTTATTCACGATATTTATTCCAGTTTTTTCGCACCGCTCCTTCCCCTGCTCGTGGAAAAGTTTTCCATGACACTTACTCAGGCCGGTTTTCTTTCTACAATAATGCAGATCCCCGCTCTTTTTAACCCGTTTATCGGTCTTCTGGCGGACAGGATAACTGTCCGTTATTTTATCATCCTCGCTCCGGCGACCACCGCCATACCCATGAGCCTTTTGGGTCTTGCACCCAGTTACGGTGTACTAGCGCTCCTTCTTTTTGTTACCGGTGTCAGTGTCGCTGTTTTTCATGTTCCTGCCCCGGTTATGGTATCACAACTATCCGGAAATAAAACAGGCAAAGGAATGAGTTTTTATATGACAGGCGGTGAACTGGCCAGAACAATAGGTCCTATGGTCGCGGTAGGCTCAGTCTCGATTTTAAGTTTCGAAGGATACTACCCTATCATGATTTTCGGAATTCTGGCCTCGCTCTGGCTTTATTTCAAATTTCATGGAATTGATGTGCAGGTTAAAAAGTCAGACAGAAAACCCCTGTTATCCGCCTGTCGTGAAATGAAACACATCCTCTTGCCGCTAACCGCCATACTGGTTACCCGCGGATTTATGCACGCATCAACAACTACTTTTCTTCCAACCTTTATCAAGATGGAAACAGGAAATATCTGGTTGGCAGGATTCGCGCTCACTGCATTCGAAGCGTTTGGAGTATTAGGTGTACTGTCATCAGGAATACTCAGCGATTATTTTGGCCGAAGACAAATACTGATCATTTCCCTGATATGTGCTCCTGTGGGCCTGTTTTTATTTGTAAATACCGGTGGACTGCTGCGCTGCCTGATGCTTCTTGTCACCGGTTTTACCCTCTTGTCTACCACGCCGGTTATGCTGGCAATAGTACAGGAAAATGCCAAAAGCAGTCCATCAACAGCCAATGGATTGTTTATGATGGTGTCGTTTATTTCACGATCAGCCATTGTGGTAATCGTCGGAATAATCGCAGATCATATCGGTCTTCCATTAACCTACTCCATCAGTGCAGCAATAGGATTAATCAGCATACCGTTTATTCTGATGCTTCCCAAAAACAAGGTCATTCTTTGATAAGAAGCATCATGCACAATTTTTTATTTTACCGTATAATGGACCCTATTATTCATTAAAACTCTATTTTCAGTCAGGGTAAACGCATTTGATTTCGGTGCAGCGTAGCGACGTGAAGCGTTCTCTCTGTATTGGGATTCAAATGCGTTTGCCTTGTATTCTCAGTGAAACTTACGGATATCAAACTGTATCCCTTTTATATATGATGATCTTTATTTAAAATTCGGTTAAGCGCTTGACAAGAAAACATGGTGTCATATGTTACGCGCATAAGCTCATAACCGGGAGGAATTGTCAGCGTATGATTATCAGTATTGCAAGCGGAAAAGGCGGTACCGGAAAAACCACTGTGGCCACCAACCTGGCTGTTTCTATTGGATCGGACGTACAACTGTTGGACTGTGACGTGGAAGCGCCCAATGCTCACCTTTTTCTAAACCCCGTCATTGAAGAGGAAAAATCTGTTTTTACACCGGTCCCGGAAATTGACGAAGAAAAATGCACCTTCTGCAAAAAATGTGCTGAAATATGCAGGTTCAAGGCCATGGCTGTAATCGGAGAAACGGTGTTGACCTTTCCGGAACTTTGCCATAGTTGTGGTGGTTGCATGGAGGTTTGTCCTGAAAACGCCGTCACCGAAACCGGTCGAAACCTGGGTGTGATTGAAATCGGCCATAAGAATAATCTCAATTTTGTACACGGCCGGTTGAGAATCGGTGAGGCCATGTCACCCCCTCTAATCAGAGAGGTTCGGTCATATACCCGTCCGGATCAGCTTACCATCATCGATGCGCCTCCCGGCACTTCATGCCCGGTAATTGCCGCCATGAAAGGAACTGATTTCGTCTTGATGGTGACCGAACCCACGCCGTTCGGCCTGCACGACTTGAAACTGGCTGTGGAAGCGGTGAAACTTCTTGGAATTCCGAGGGGACTGGTCATTAATCGCTCGGATATCGGTGACAATCGGGTAAAAAAATACGCTGAAGAAGAGAACCTTCCCATTTTAATGGAGATTCCCTTTGATCGTAAAATAGCGGAAGCGTATTCAAGAGGCGAACTCATTGTTGAAGAAATGCCGGGATGGAAAGAAAAATTTCTGAAATTATACGATAATATTAAAAAAATGGCAGTTTAAGGGAGAAAAGATTTTAATGAAAGAGTTGGTTGTCATCAGCGGAAAAGGCGGCACCGGAAAGACGAGTCTTATGGCGGCCTTTGCCTCATTGGCCAAAAATAAGGTCCTTTGTGATGCCGATGTAGATGCCGCTGATCTTCATTTGCTTATGGATCCGGAAATAAAAAAACGTCAGGATTTTCAGGGAGGCGGCATCGCGGTTATTAATCCGGATAAATGCACCCAATGCGGCCTTTGCAGGGATTTGTGTCGCTGGGAAGCCATAAACGAACAGTTTGAAGTTGACGCTATCGAATGTGAGGGGTGTGGGGTTTGTGTGGATTTTTGCCCGGAGCAGGCCATCGAATTTCCGGTAACAACCTGCGGTCAATGGTTTATCTCCCATACCCGTTTCGGTCCCATGGTTCATGCCAGATTGGGCATTGCCGAAGAAAATTCAGGGAAACTGGTTACCCTTATTCGGCAGGAAGCTAAAAAACTTGCAGAAAAAAATAAATTGGATCTGATCGTCACAGACGGTCCGCCGGGTGTGGGATGTCCGGTAATTGCTTCAATCGGTGGGGCTACAGCCCTTCTCATCGTAACCGAGCCCACAGTTTCAGGATTGCATGACATGGAGCGGGTCGCACAATTGGCTGCTCATTTTAAGGTTCCTGGCATGGTGTGTGTAAACAAATTTGACCTTAATATTGACCAGACACAGGCCATTGAAAAACTGGCAAAAGAAAAAAAGATGACGGTTCTGGGACGGATTCCTTTTGATCCCGTTTTTACGAAATCCATGGTGCAGGGAAAAACCATTTTTGAGTACAATACGGAATCAATAACCGGCCAGGCAGTTGAACAGATATGGAAAAAAATTATTGAATCCCCTGTAATGAACGGAAAAGGGGAAGTTTGATTCTAATAACATTAAAAATAAAATAAAGGAGAATTTTGTACAATGCAAAATGGAAGGATAGCTGTTCCGTCAATGGAAAAAGGCGGACTTGACGGCCAACGGTCGGGACATTTTGGCCACTGTGATGTTTTTACCCTGGTAGATGTTGAAGCAGGAGAGATCAAGGGAGTCACCACGATCTCAAATCAGAGTCATGTCCAGGGTGGATGTATGGTCCCGGTTAATCTCCTGGCGGAACATAATGTAAATGCTTTAATTGTGGGAGGTATCGGCATGCGCCCGCTCATGGGGTTCCGGCAGGTGGGTATCGATGTTTATCACGATGCCGTGCGTCCTGAAATAAGGCCGGTTGTGGAAGACCTGATCGCAGGGAAATTGTCTGCGATTACGGATGATCAGGTTTGCGGTGGCGGCCCCGGTGGCGTATGAATAAAGACAAACTAATTCGGAGAATGATATAATGAAAATAGCTGTAACATCAAAGGGACCTGACCTTGATGATCAGGTTGATCCTCGCTTCGGGCGGGCCGCATATATACTTGTTGTCGATTCACAAACCTTTGATTTTGACGTTCTGGACAACAAAGAAAATGTTAATGCACTTAAAGGGGCCGGCATCCAGGCAGCCGGAATGGTGAGCGATAGGGGAGCAGAGGTTTTGATTACCGGATTTTGCGGACCCAATGCATTTAAAGTTCTAAATGCCGCAAAAATCAAGGTGGCTTCTGATGCCGAAGGCACCGTCAGGGATGCCGTAGAGTCTTTTATTCAAGGGAAATTGACTTTTTCTGATCAGGCAAATGTTGAAGGTCAATGGTAAGAATGTTGGATGGTTCAGTGATTGCGCAGCCGCAAATTAACTTCTTGGAACCTATAACCTGTCGAACTTAAAATATTTTTAGGAAACTTTAGTTTTTGCCCCATATATGGAATACTGGAATGATGAAATGATGAAATGATGTTTTTTAAAGGAAGTTTTCTGTTTTTTTATGTTTTTGTCAGACACATAATCCTAATAAACCTTTGCTCCAGCATTTCAAAAGCCAGTTATCCAGTATTCCATTATTCCAACATTCCAAATGTGAACACTTCGTTCCTCAGCATAAACTCAGCGAACTAAGCTTTTTATAGGAGTTTTATGAAATTCCTGGTTATCGGTGGTGATGCAGCCGGAATGAGCGCTGCAAGCAAAGCAAAAAGAAACAATCCTGATCTGGATATTACCGTATTGGAAAAGACACTGGATGTCTCATACAGTGCCTGCGGGATGCCATACAATATCGCCGATTCCAACAGGGAAATCGATGATCTTGTTGTCAGACAGGCAAGTGTCTTTCGAGAAAAACAGGGTATCAATGTTTTGACCGGTCATTGCGTTAAATCGATTAATCCCTTAAGCAAAACCGTTGCCGGCATATCTTTGCAGGGAAAAAATTTCCAATTTTCCTATGATAAACTACTGATTGCAACCGGAGGGTCTCCGATCATCCCTGATCTATCCGGTTTTGATCTTCCCGGTGTTATGGCCTTAAAAAATCTGGATGACGGGAGAAAAATCAAAGCATATATAACATCCAACACGGTTAAAAAAGCCGTTATCATCGGCATGGGATATATCGGTCTTGAAATGTGTGAAGCGCTCAGGGCCAGATCCATAGAAGTAGATATGGTAAAACCCGGCCCCGTGTTTCTGCCCTGGATGGAAGAAGAACTGTCTGATGTTGTCAAAAAAGAAGTGGAAACCCATAAAGTAACATTACATCCGGGTTATACACTGCAAAAAATTGACGCCCAGGGCCGACAGTTAAAGGTAATATGTTCCGATCTTATCCTTAAAGCCGATATGGTTCTGGTGGCCATTGGAATAAAACCAAACAGCGAGCTTGCCTCCGGGGCAGGTCTTGATCTTGGCATAGGCAATGCGATCGCCGTGGACAGAAAACTCAAAACTTCGGATCAAAACATATATGCTGCAGGTGATTGTGCGGATGCCTATCATGTTGTTTCGGGTAAAAAAACGTGGATACCTCTGGCGTTACGGGCAAATCGCGCAGGCTGGGCGGTTGCCGACAATATCTGCGGCAAGGCGGTTGAGCTTCCGGGAGTTGCCGGTACAGCGGTGTTTAAGGTGTTTGATCTTGAAGTGGCTCGTACCGGCCTTAGCATGAAAGAAGCTTTAAATTTTGGTTTCGAGCCTGCAAAGGTTATTGTTAAAACCCGTTCGCGCGCACATGCCCACCCCGGCGCGTCGGTCATCCATGTCCTAATGATCGGCGACAAAAAATCCGGACATCTTTTAGGCGCCCAGATGGTGGGCAAGGAAGGCGTTGCACATAGAATTAATGCGATCGCCGTTGCATTGCAAGGCCGAATGACCGTTGAAGAATACTACCAAACAGATCTGGCATACGCCCCGCCCTTTGGCCCGGTCTGGGACCCCACGCTGACCGCAGCAAATCAATTGCTTAAAAAAATTTAGGATGTAACTCTCTCTATTACCGCTTTTTTTCGAAGCTCTTCAATGTACCCCTTGAGTTCTCTATGAGTTTTTTGTTTCTTTAAATACTGACCGATTTTATCTTTTACGTCATTAAAACCGACAACCGATGCCGGTCTCTTATCCACAACTTTAATCAAATGGTATCCGAAGCGTGTTTCAACGATATCGCTAACTTCACCTGTTTTTAATCTAAATGCAACATCTTCAAAGGGTTTTGCCATTTTTCCGCGTTCAAAATAACCGAGATCTCCGCCCTTAATACTGCTGGGGCATTCTGAAATCTCTTTGGCAAGCACGGCAAAATCTTCACCCAGCTTGAGCCTTTTTTGGACCTCCTGGAGTTTTGCCCTTTTTTCATCTTTTACGGACTTTTCGGCCTGGGGATCGACCTTGATCAAAATATGACTGGCTCTTACCTGCTCGGGCTTCTTGAAAAACTTTGGATGGGTATCGTAAAATGTCCTTATCTCCTGATCAGGAATGAGAATAAGGGCCGTGATCTGGCTATATATTAACTTATCGATAGCATACTCACGTTCAATGCTTGATCGAAGTTCAGCTTCAGTAAGAACGGATTTCAATAACAGGTTATAATCAGAAAAAGTTAATAATTTATTGATATGTCTTCGAATTTCCTGAAACATCACTTCTTCATTGATCTTAGTTTCAAAAATTTCCGTTTTGATTTCAGCCAATCTATTTTTGACATTTTTAAGATCTCTGGCAATGTCTTCGGCTTCAACAGTAATACCCTTTTTTTGGCTCTCCTGAAACATCAGTTCTTCGTCAATCATAGTTTCCACGATGTTCCTTTTGATTTGAGCCAATGTATCATCGGAGTATTGCCGTTCCGCAGTTAACAACATCTCATTTAACCAAATCTCCACTTCTTTTACCTGATTTAATTTCCGATCAACCTCAGCTTTGGTAATAACGATTCCGTTAACCACGGCCAGTTTTTCACCCATTGAGTCTTTTTCCTCGGAAAAAGCCGTAACCACAGAGAGCATTAGAAGCAATATTGCCCCCACATATAGAACCGGCATTTTGTTTAAACGTGTCATTATTAATCTCCTTCGGTAGTTGATGAAAATCTAAAGACAAGAATTCATCATGTTTAAGATTTTAAGATTTAGTTCCTTATTTATAATTTTTGCGTTTTTTATGGCAAAAAATATCTAAATTTATTGAGTGTGAAGTGCCTAAAGTGACCTAAAGTGCCTAAAGTTAAGGTATTCTGTCAATTTTATCTAAAATAAATAGCCGGAGCGTAGCGACTCCTTAACCCTGGCCCAGACCGATCACCATTACTTTATACTCAAAAAGTTAGGTTTGTAATGATGCCTATGCCAGATCAATATATATGAACGAGTCGCACCAGGGCGGGCTTTAGGCACTTCAAACTTTAGATCACTTTTAACTTTTCCGGCTTGCCCAGGTTAGGTTTAAATAATCAAAATCAAAGCGGGTGCTTTTTCAGAAAATCCTTAATCAGCGGAATAATTCTGCCTGCCGCATCTTCGAGAACATAATGTCCCGCATCTTTAAATGCATGAACCTCTGCATTTGGGAAACGACGCCGCCACTCGGCAAAGTATGTGGAGTCAAAAACAAAATCGTGCTCGCCCCAGCAGATAAGCATGGGGATGTGGCTGAGTTTATACAGATTTTCATCAACATACTTGACAAGGCCATAACTTGGATCCTTCTCGCTGAGGGGAATATCCTGAACAAACTTTAAGGTTGCGATCCGGTTATTCCAGCTGTTGTACGGAGCGATGAAACCTGATTTAACATCTTTTTTCATTCCTTTGTAAGAAGCCATGTAGAGCGCACCACGGGCGAACAGATTAAATCCTTGTACCGCCAGGGTCGCGAATGGCGTGACATTTCGAATCAACCTGAGTCTAATGGGAAGCGTTTTCCCCTTGGGCGGACGAAATGCGGCGGTATTCATTATGACAATTCGACCAATCCTTTGAGGGTATCTTATCGCATAGACCATACCGATCATCCCGCCCCAGTCGTGGAGCACCAGTGTAATTTTCTCCTTAACCTCAAGGTGTTCAAGAAAGCTTTCCAAATCACGGACACGGCTTTTTAATCTATAATCGTATTGTTTAATGCCGGGTTTGTCAGACAGGCCGCACCCGATATGGTCCGGCGCTAGGGTACGGTATCGATCTGACAACTCCCGGATCAGCTTGCGAAAATAAAAAGACCAGGTTGGATTTCCGTGAATCATTACAACAGGATCACCGGTTCCCTGGTCCAGAAAATGATACTTCATACCGTTTATTCCCATGTAATGAGACGTAAACGGATATAGATGGCGAAAAGCAAAAGTATTAATTGGTCTGTTTTTCCCCATATATTAAACATCCAACCCGGATAAACCGGAAAAGTGACTAAAGTGAACTAAAGTTTGAAGTGCCTAAAG
>CAZBOB010000131.1:0-10251 GCA_964492995.1 uncultured Desulfobacteraceae bacterium
CCGCAGTGGTCGCCTTGACGATTTTTCTTTTCCACATGGTCACCTTGACTCTGGGGCATCATAGACTTTTGTTGATTAAGATTTATAGTAGTTTTTCGGAGATTTTATTATGAAAACAATAAAAAGTAAGGTTATAGTTTTGTTGATTGTTTGTCTGGCATTCATCGGTGTACTCCATGTTCTATATTATCATTATATATTTTCCCTCCAGGGGAAAATAGAGCTTATTCAAAAACTTGATGACTTCCGCGGCAATATGCTTGAAATGAGGCGCTATGAGAAAAATTTTATTTATTTTAAAGACATTGAAAGCCTCAACGAAACCATATTTTACTTTTTTAAAATTGAAGACTTCTCCCGTGAACTTTCGAAAGATGTCGAACGTGTTGTTGGATCCGATAAAATTGTGGAATTTCAGAACGACCTAAATGTTTACAAAACCATATTAGATGAAAATATGAGAATAGCTAAAAAGGATAAGGGCGAACTCAACGTTGACCTGATCAGAACCAAAGGGAAAAAACTGGTCGATTTTGCAAACGAACTTATCATGACCAAACGCCAGCGGATTCAAAAAAACATACATCGAATCATGCTTATTCCCCTGATCTTTATAGTCAGCTTTATCGTACTTATGTTTCTGATCATCCATTTAATTTCTAAGGGAATCTTGAAACCTGTTGCCTTGATGCAACAGGCGACCGAGATGGCGGCAAAAGGAACATTCAGGCCCATTGTTTACAAATCGGAAAGAGAAGATGAGGTTACCCATCTGATAGAGACATTCAATGAGATGGCAAAACAACTCGAAACAAAACAGGAACAATTGTTACAATCGAGAAAGATGGCGTCCATCGGCACCTTTACTTCAGGTATCGCTCATGAACTGAACAATCCTCTGAACAATATTTCTCTGACCGCAGAAAGCTTGATGGAAGAATTCACGGAGATGACAAAAAAGGAAGCTTCGGAAATGATGATGGAGATTCTCGCCCAGGCAGACAGGGCCAGCCAGGTGGTTAAAAATCTGCTGGAATTCTCAAGGACCGAAAGTCCTATATTATTGGAATTGAATATTAACGAAGTTCTGGATCGGACGATTAAACTGATAAGGAATCAAATTATGATCACCGGCATCCAATTAAAAATAGTTAATAGCGAAAACCTGCCCGCCATTAAAGGAAGAAGCCAAGATCTTCAACAGGCTTTTATTAATATCCTTTTAAATTCTATCCAGGCCATGAAGGATTTGTCCGGAGAAAATATCATTTCCATTCATACAGGTCTGGGGCCGGATGGTTATATAAGAAGCGATTTTTCGGATACCGGAATAGGGATAAAGCCGGAGGATATGAAAAATATTTTCGATCCGTTTTACACCAACAAACCGGTGGGACGGGGAACAGGTCTAGGGTTATCTCTGGTATACGGTATTATTCGGACACATGGTGGCTATATTGAAGTAAAAAGCGAGATAAATAAGGGAACCACGTTTTCAATATACTTGCCGATTGCCGCAAATGAGGGAAAGGAGACGGGTTATGCGGCTTAGAATTGCTGTCATTGATGATGAAATAACGGTTTGTCGCCGACTCAAACCGGCCCTTGAAAAAGATGGGTATGCGGTGGAGTCTTTCCAGAAGGCCGGACCTTTTTGGAGACGCATGGTTCAGGATCCTTTTAATATTATATTCCTCGATTTAAAGCTTCCGGATGTAAACGGCATGGATGTTCTTGCCCGAATCAAAAAACGTTACGATAATGTGGAAGTCATTATCATTACGGGTTACGGATCCATCGACTCGGCAATAAGTGCGATTAAAAAAGGTGCCTATCACTATGTAACCAAACCGTTCAAGCTTGACGAAATCCGATTGCTTGCCAGAAGCGCAAAGGAAAAAATAGGTCTTCGTGAAGAGAATCGGCGACTTCGGGAAACCGTGAATGGACAGGAGGTTCTGAAGGGTTTTATCGGAACCAGCTCTGCAATGCAGGAAATTTTCGCCATGATCAAGAAAGTTGCCATTGTTAATTGCAACGTCCTGTTGCAGGGAGAAAGCGGTACAGGAAAGGAACTTGTTGCCAGATCAATTCACAGGTTGAGCCCGAGAAAAAATCGACCGTTTATTTCTTTCAATTGCGGCGGATTCACAGAAGAATTGATCTGTAACGAGTTGTTCGGCCATGAAAAGGGCGCCTTCACCGGCGCAGCCGTTACCAAGATCGGTCTTATTGAATCCGCCGACGCAGGGACACTCTTTCTTGATGAAATCGGAGAGATGCCCCCCTCCATGCAGGTAAAACTGCTCCATGTCATCCAAGAAAAACAGATATTGCGAGTGGGCGGTAATACTCCCGTCAACCTGGATATTCGTCTCATCGCCGCCAGCAACAAGGATATCAAAAAGGCCACCGCTGAAGGATCTTTTCGAGAAGATCTATTTTATCGTTTGAATGTGGTCACCTTGAGGCTCCCCCGACTGCATGAGAGGAAAGATGATATCCCCATGCTGATTTCTTACTTTATAGAAAAATACAGCCGGCCCTTTGAAAAAAAAATTAGAGGAATTTCACACCATGCCCTCGAAATTCTCATGCATTACAATTTTCCCGGCAATGTACGAGAACTGGAAAATATTATTCAGCGTTCCGTGGCCCTTGCCGAGAGTGACGTCATTCGCATCAACGATCTGCCTCCGGATCTCCAAAAGCTCGAGTTTAATACCCTCGAAGGCGAAGGATTGCTGGCTCTTGAAGAAATGGAAAAACTCCATATTGCCAAAGTCCTTGATAAAACGGATTATAACAAAAGCCTGAGCTCTAAAATACTCAATTTGCCCCGCACCACATTATGGCGGAAAATGAAAAAATACGGTCTGCTGAATAAAAACTGATCCTCACCTTCCCCCATTTAGCCTGGTTTTTCATATTGAAACATTCTTTTATTGCCCGTCCGCTTCAACCCCTTTATTTTGTTGTATAATGTAAATCCAACTGCCAAATGTTTCAATTTGAAACAAAAAGGCTCTGGTGTTCATATCTTAAATTCATTTCCTCTTTACGTTCAGTGGGAGTGCATCCTCTGGCGACATTTATATTTAATATAATATCAGTTTCTTATGATATTTTCCAAGTGTTTAATTTTTCATCCTTTTTAAAAATTGTCCATACTGGCACTTAATTTGCTCATGAGTTCAGACAAGGAGGTTTTAATGGAAAAGATTCTGGTGGGATTGGATCCCGGAAAAACCAGTTTGTGGGCTGCGGTTCATGCGCTTAATTTAGCAAAAAGGATACAAGCCAGGCTATATTTTCTTTTGGTCATTGATCCTGCGGCCAAGGGATCAGAGGAGGGTCTGATGCGCCAAATAGAGGCTTCCATGAGGGCAAGTCTTGAGTCGCTGATCGAAGAGGGGATCTCAGAAGGGATACCTGTGGATTACTATATCACTTACGGTCAATACGACAATGAACTGATTAAGTTCGTCAAGGAGAACAGGATCACCATGCTGGTCGTGGGGTCGCCCACCCCCCAGGACGGGCGTTTAGAGGATTTTGATGACCGTCTTGAAAAGATTCGCCACAGGATCGATTGCCGAATTGAAGTCGTACATGAAAAAACTACAAAAAAAACAAAGAAAAGGAGAGGATGATGTTTCACCTGTATTTACCGATAGCCGGCAATAGTGTGAACATATTACTAATTTTTGGTTTGGGCGGCCTTGTGGGAATCCTTTCGGGAATTTTTGGTGTCGGCGGCGGATTTTTGATGACACCGCTTTTGATTATGATTGGCATACCTCCCACTGTTGCGGCTGCGTCCGATTCCAATCAGATTGTCGGCGCTTCCACTTCCGGAACTCTGGCGCATTATAAGATGGGAAATGTCGATTTCAAAATGGGTATCTTGCTATTGATCGGCGGCGTTACAGGAGGCACGTTGGGCGTGCAGGTTATCAAAATTTTAAGACAAACGGGAAATGCGGATTTTTTAATCAAGATCACCTATGTTTTGATGCTCGGTTTTGTAGGATCGTATATGTTCATTGAAAGCCTGCAGGCGTTAAGAAAAAAGGAAGCCCTTGCAACCGCCCCCCAAAAAGAGTCAAAATATGCACAATTAATCGGCAAACTGCCGTGGCAAACCGACTTCGACAAATCAGGGGTAAGACTTTCAGTTCTGATGCCGCTGGTGCTGGGTATTTTTGTGGGAATTCTGGCAGCAATTATGGGTGTCGGCGGAGGTTTCATTATGGTGCCGGTGATGGTTTACCTGTTGCGAATGCCCATGCATGTGGTTGTCGGAACCAGCCTTTTTCAGATTCTTTTTACCTGTGTGGATGTGACCATCATGCAGTCTTACAGCAACCATACCGTCGATTTTATTCTGGCGCTGATCCTTCTTTTAGGGTCTACACTGGGAGCACAGTTCGGAGCCAAAATCAGCAAAAAACTCAAGGGGGATCAATTGAAGATCCTTCTGGCCTCACTTGTTTTAATTGTCATGGTTAAAATGCTTCTGGATCTTTTACTTACGCCGCATATTATGTTAGCATTAAGAGGGGGTCATTAAAATGATAAGAAATAGAATTTGGGTACCCATTATCATCATGATTGCGTCTTTCATGTGGCACCCTCAGCCCGCAGATTCAATGGTGTCTGTAAAAGCGGAACACGAGCCCAATCTCATTGCCATCGGCGCTTTTTTCAATGGCACACAATTAACGGTTTCAGGCAAGGTTGCCTCCGAAAATGAAGTGGTGGTGATTGTCAAAGGAAAGCAGGAAGAATTAACAATTAAAAAGAAAGGAAAAGCGCTAGGCCTTTTGTGGATGAATCTGGGGGACGTGCATTTTAAAAAAGTACCGAATCTCTATCTTCTGTATTCTTCCAAGGGGATGATGGAATTGGCCGCGTCGGAGCTAAAAACCTGGGAACAACTGGGAATCGGTTTCGAATCCTTGAAAAAACAGATGGAAATAGAGGCGCCGCAGGCTGAAAGAAAGGACCTGGCCCAAGAGTTTTTGAAATTAAAACAGAATCAGGGACTCTATGCGTCTCACCAGGGCGAAATCAGCTTTGGACAAAAAAGCGGTACAGAAAAATCTTTTAACGCTGCCGTCTGGATACCGCCGCGAATACCTCCCGGTGAGTATCAGGTACAGGTTATGGAAATTCACAATGGGATTACTGTGGGCAACTCCATGGACCGCCTCAAGGTTAAGGAACAGGGAATCCCCTTTATGATATCTTCGCTGGCATTTAATCATAGCCTTTTTTATGGCTTTTTGGCAGTATTGATCGCCGTCGCCGCCGGATTGATGATGGATTTCTTTTTTGGAACCGGCAAGGGTGGAGCGCACTAGAAGCTTTTTACTAAACACCATACAATTGCTGAAATGGATGGTTTTTTATGAGCACGTTTACAAATTGGTTAAAAAAGGTTTTTAGAGACCGCAAAAAATCTGCTCCGCAGGTGCCTTTTACCGTCCTTTTCAGTGTATTTCAGAAAATTCTGGAATACAACAACCAGGTTTTGGAACTCATGGCTGAAATGGGGACCAAGTTAGGTGGCGCTTACATTTTTGACCAGCAATACATCCGTTCGAAATGCCATCATATTGCGGATATAGTCTATAAACTGATATACAACTTAAATGCCATGGCGCCCAAAAAATATCTGAACCTTTATGATGCCTTCGGCGCCATCAACAATGAGATTGAAGAGGAACTCGCCGGCAGACCGGTTATCCCGCAAACGGAATATACCATGCCCTACAGCTTGATAACAGACGATTTTACCGATGTTGTCGGAGCAAAAAACGCCAACCTGGCGGAAATTAAAAACCTTCTCGGCCTGAAGGCGCCGGAAGGGTTTGCCATCACTATCCGGACGTTTAAGGCGTTTATTGAATACAATCGCCTTCAGCCAAAAATGGATGCATTAAATGAATTGTGGCAAAAGGGGGATGCATCTAAAAATCAGGCGGCAGAGGAAATTCGAAGGCTCATTTTGGAAGGAACGGTTCCTCCGCTCCTGCAAAAGGAGATTCACAGCCGTCTGGACAGACTTTATCAGGGCGCAGATTCCGGGGAGGTTTTGCTGGCCCTTCGCAGCAGCGCCATGGGTGAAGACAGGGAACACACCTTTGCCGGACAGTATTTGAGCCTTCTCAATGAACCGCGTGGAAATATTTTACAGGCCTACAAATCCGTCCTCGCCAGCCTTTTTTCCGATTCAGTCATGGAATACAGACTGCAAAAAGATCTTTTGGATTATCAGGAGACCATGGCTGTGGCATGCCAGCTTATGGTAGATGCCAGGGTCAGCGGCGTTCTCTACACCCTCGATCCAAGAGCTCCGGATCGTGACGTCATGCTGATTAATGCAACCTGGGGACTGGGTGCTCCTGTCGTCGCCGGAGAAGCAAGAGCGGATCTATATACGATGGATCGGGAAGAGCCGTATCCGCTAAAATCTTTGGATATCGTTCGCAAACATGAAAAGCTTGTACCCAAAAAAGAAGGCGGGACGGACATAATTATGGTTCAGGAAGACCTTCAGACCAGAACCTGTTTGACCGATGAACAGATGAAACAGATCGCCGAAGCCGGTTTGATGATCGAGCGTTATTTTAAAAAACCCCAGGATATCGAGTGGGCCATCGATCATGAGGACAACCTTGTTATTTTGCAGGCCAGATCCCTTAATATCAAGGATCAAGTCGCAAAATTGGTGTGTGATATTTCATCTGTTTTGGATGATTTTCCGATTATATTCCAAAACAAGGGATCCATTGTCCAAGAAGGAATTGCTACCGGCAAGGTTTTTCTGGTCAAGACCGAAGAGGATCTCGATAGTTTCCCCAGCGACGCTGTTCTGGTTACCGCCTATACTTCTCCCCGGCTGGGAAAGGTCATTAAAAAAACCAGCGCCATCATTACCGATGTCGGCTCCCCCACAGGTCATATGGCAACCATCGCCAGAGAGTTTAGAGTGCCGACCATCGTAAATACAGGCGTTGCCACACAACTTCTGCGCCCCGGTCAAATGATCACTGTGGATGCCCGGGAGAATGTGGTTTATGAAGGGGCGGTCAAAGCACTGTGTTATTACGAGTTCGCCGAGGAAACCTTTGAGACGACATACGAATATCGGTTACTGCAAAGAGTTCTGAAAAAAATTGCGCCATTGAACCTGTTAGATCCTTCCGAAAAAAACTTTAAACCGTCAGGATGTAAAACGTTGCATGATATTACGCGATATGTGCATGAGAAAGCTGTGGAAGAATTGATCGGGCTGGAATATGCCAAAATCGGTGATACAGCTAGGTCCGGAAGAAAATTGAAATTCAATATCCCTTTAGACCTTATTTTAATCGATATCGGCGGCGGCATCAGCGGATCTTCGAGCGTTTCAGAGGTTAAACCTCAAGAGGTAATCTCCATCCCCATGAAAGCATTTTTGCAAGGACTTTCAGTGCCCGGCGCCTGGGATACGGAACCGATGTCTGTCGATTTCGGCAGTTTTATGTCGAGTCTAACCCGAACATTTTCATCTTCCATGGCCACGCCAAAATATGTCGGGCAGAATCTTGCGGTTTTGTCAAAAGAATATGTCAATATAAACCTGCGACTGGGATATCACTTTAATATGATTGTTGCCTATATCAGTGAGAATTCGAATGACAACTATGCCTACTTTCGATTCCTTGGCGGTGTGACCGATATATCGCGCAGATCACGCAGGGCCAGACTGCTGGCGGAAATCCTGGCAAAAAGCGATTTTCGTATCGATATCCGGGGAGATCTGGTTATCGCCCGAATCAAAAAATTGGATCTTAAGATGATGGAAGAAAAGATGCAAGTCCTGGGATTATTGGTTGCATTTACGCGTCAGCTCGATGTCAAAATGAACCACGAACAGGAGGTGATCAGGCTCAAAAATTTCTTTGAAGATTTGAAGAATGATCATATCAAACAGAAGGTAATTTAAGGGGGTATCATGGGCAGCGAACAAAAAACAAAAATCCTTATTCTGGATGACGAACCGATTGTCCTGAAACGTTTAAAGCCGGCACTGGAAAAGTCAGGATATGAAGTTGAAGCCTTTTCTCGAAGTCTGGAAGCCTCGAACCGGATCATTGAACAAGATTTCGATATTGTTATCACCGACCTTAAAATGGAAGGGCTCGACGGTATGGAATTTTTAACCCGGGTAAAGGACCGATCTCCTGTAACCGAGGTTATTGTTATCACCGGTTTTGCCACAATGGAAACCGCCAAGGAATCTTTCAAAAAAGGGGTTTTCGATTTTCTGGCAAAACCCTTTAAACTGGGTGAAATTAAAGAAGTTGTCGCCAAAGCGGAAACCAAGATTAAAGGAAGCAGATAACTGTTCAACCGCGCGCCTTGAGGGACACTTTTTAAGATCTGGATATTTAGTAAAGGGGGGAACACCATGTTAAGAACGCTGGTTTACCTCGATGCAGACTTGGCATCGAGTATTGCACTCAGGTATGCCTGTCAATTGACCCAAGTTATTGACATGAAACTGCATGCCGTTCATGTGGAGGAGCCGGATCACGACGGCCATGCACCGGGCACCGGATGGGTTCGCCGAACCTGGGAAAGTGCGATGCTAAAAACAGGGGAATTCGAGATTGCACAATTGATCAAGGCGGAGAAATCTTCATGCCCGATGCTCGGGGCCCCAAAAATGCTTGTCGGAGATCGCGAAAATGAAATTCTTCGTGAAATACAAAGGGAATCGTATGATCTGTTTGTGGAAGGATCACTCCACAGCTTTACCGCCAAAAAGCTCTACGATAAAATACATTCCCGGCTTTACAGGCATATTCCCTGCCCGGTCATCGTTGTTAAAAACCTGGTCAATTTGGAGAAAATTGCGCTGATTGTAAGAGATGAAATAGAGTCTAAAAAACTTGTCTCCATGTTTTTGAAAATTTTTAGCGGCGCGAAGCTCAACCTCGACCTGATTTATTGTGAATTTCAGGAACCCGGGAAACTCTCCTCTAAAGGTAAAGCGGACGTGAATGGGACATTAAATGCTTTTGAAAAAATTCTAATTGAACAGAATTGGCACCCCGAAGATTGTCGGAAGATTCAGGGTGCGCCGGAAGAAATCGGTGATGTGCTGCGTGACTATGGGATGGTAGCGTCTCCACTCCATCACTCCATAAGCAAAAAAAGCAACTGGTTTCAATTGTTGAGCCATATCCCGTCTCCGATTCTTATTTTCTGGCAATGAACAAATGAATAAAAAGCAAGAGAGGTTATTATGAGAATTCTTGTAGCGGTAGATCAACATCCTTACAGTGCCCACGCCGTCAAAGATGTGGCCAAACTGGCCGGGAACACATGGGCGGACGTAACGTTGGTTGGGGTCGGCCCTAAAGTGACGGACATCGGTCAGCCATCGAATAAGGCTGGAAAAAAACACCCTTTAACCGAAGAGTTACGGAATTATCGCCGCAACTTTCTTGACCATTTTGAAAAAGCAGAGTCCCCTTATGAAAAACGGGAGTGCAACTATGAATTTGTCGAAGTTAAAAGAGGAGTTTGGGAAGAGTTGTATGTATGCCGGGGAGCCAGGAAAGATTTGAAAATATTGTTAAGATCTGGTAATCCGGTCAAAGAAATATTGGCCCAATCTCAGGAAGATGATAGTGATTTGATTGCCATGGGATGCTACAAAGCAGGAGATTGTCAGTGGGAAGGAGCGGTTAATCTTCCTCAAAAGGTCGCCAATAGTGCAGCATGTTCGGTTCTTGTTATTAAAGAAGAGAAAAAAATCCGCAAAATTGCATGTTGTCTGGACCAGGAAAATATCAGCCAAAAATCGGTTGAGATGATCAACCAGATGGTGACACTGTATCAAACAGAATTGGAGATTGTGGGGTTAACGGATGGGACAAAACTGAAACCCATGGTTGAAAAAAATTTAAATGCCATCTTGAAATATTATAACGCTCGACAAATCAAGGCTTGGATTAAACTGGTGGACGCTGTTTCACTGGCATCATTCATATCACAAGAAGCCAGGCGGTCTATGATGGCGTTGTGGATGGGGGAACACTCCTTACTGTCCAAAATGTTCCCCCGGGGCAAAGTGGACAAGCTTATTCAGGGGAGTGAATCTTCTGTACTTTTACTTAGATAGCCTAGTTCCTCGACAATTTCAGAACTCCTGACCTATGTATGTATTTTCGAGGTGTTATGAAAGCTCGG
>CAZBOB010000132.1:0-10213 GCA_964492995.1 uncultured Desulfobacteraceae bacterium
GTTAAATCCGTATTTCATATTTAACCGGGGTTCAAGACCAAGAAAGGCGAAAATTTTAACCATAGGAGATTCTATATGGCTGAAAAGAAAAGGATACTCAGCGGGATGCGTCCTACAGGACCCCTTCACCTTGGAAATCTGCATGGTGCCCTTGCAAACTGGGTAAAGATGCAGGAACAGTATGACTGTTTTTTCTTCATCGCCGACTGGCATGCCTTAACCAGCGATTATGAAGATACCGGCTCTATTTCAGGATATATCCGCAATATGTTAATAGACTGGTTGAGCGTAGGACTCTCGCCTGAGAAAAGCACCCTTTTTATTCAATCACATATCAAAGAACATGCGGAACTCTTTCTTATCCTTTCTATGATAACACCCGTGCCGTGGCTGGAGCGAAATCCCACCTACAAGGATCAGATTGTTCAGCTCTCCAACAAAGACCTTTCCACTTTTGGTTTTCTCGGATATCCGGTCTTGCAGGCGGCCGATATTATCATGTATAAGGCCCACGGGGTTCCTGTGGGCGTGGATCAGGTTCCCCATGTTGAAATTACGCGGGAAATCGCCAGAAGATTCAACTATTTTTATGGTGAAGTATTCCCTGAACCGGAATCGATTTTGACCGAAACACCCAAAATACTCGGCATTGACCGCCGCAAAATGAGCAAAAGTTACAACAACGCCATCTATTTTTCAGACAGCTCTGATCAAATAGCTGCCATGGTTTCCAAAATGCTGACCGATCCCCAGCGCGCCAGGAAAAGCGACCCAGGCGATCCTGATGTATGTAATGTCTACGAATTTCACAAGATTTACAGTGATAGTAAAACCGTGGACAGAATAAACAAAGAGTGCCGCACCGCAGAAATCGGCTGCGTTGAATGCAAGAAAATAATGTCTCAAAATCTCATAAAAGCTTTAGAGCCGATGCGTGAAAAAAGAGCATATTACGAAGCCCGGCCACAACTTGTCGACGACATCATTACGGACGGATGCGAAAAAGCACGACGTGTTGCGCTCCGGACCATGGCAGAGGTTAGAGAGGCTGTAAAACTATAGTCTCCATTGACTATTACCGATGGCTTTTGTCAATTTACAATCTTAATATCCGTTATCCATCATGACACCTGATGAACGTTATCAAGTACAGCTCGAAAATATCTTTGAAGGTCCCATGGACCTTTTGGTGCACCTTATTAAAAAACATGAGGTTGACATCTATGATATTCCCATCGCTCTGATAACGGAACAGTATCTGGAATATTTAGAGTGGATGAAGGCCATGAACATAGATGTGGCCGGGGAATTTCTTGTGTTGGCATCCACCCTGACACAGATAAAGTCAAGGATGCTCCTTCCGGCCCATGAAGACGAGGATGAAGACGAAGACCCCCGCCTTGAAATTATCAGGCCCCTTGAGGAATACCTCCGGATTAAGTCAGCAGCTGAAAAGCTGGCGAAAAGGGATCTTCTGGGGGAAGATACCTTTGTCAGATATCCAGGGCAGGAAGATTATTTGCTTAACCGGGAGGAAGCAGTCATAGATGTCGGGTTATTTGAACTTATCGATGCGTTCCAAAAAATACTTGAAAACATCACCCCCATTGGCCGGATGGAGATTAATGCCGACACCATTACGGTCAGAGACAGAATCGTTCAGATAGTGGATATTTTTGAAACCAAGGGATCGGTAACGTTTAATGAGCTGTTTTCCAAAAATGCTGATAAAAGCGAGGTGGTTGTGACATTTCTTGCAATTCTTGAAATGGTTAGGCTCTCACTGATACGGGTTGCACAGCATACCCAGACAGGCATTATCAGACTCTTTTATTTATAATGGAAGAAATAAAAAACATCATCGAAAGTCTTTTGCTGGTGGCTGGGGAACCACTTACGATTGACCATATTAATAATATACTCACCCAGTCCGGGAAAAAAGAGATCCGAAACGCACTTTCCGAACTTTCAAAAGAATATGAAGCCCGCAAAGGCGGTTTCTTTTTACGGGAAGTCGCCGGCGGCTACCAGATTCGTACCCGACCCGAATACAGGGAATGGATCAAACGGTTAATTCAGCCGAAAGCGCTGCGTCTCTCCAAGGCCGCTTTGGAAACTCTGGCAATCATTGCTTACAAACAGCCGATCATTCGCAGTGATATAGAATATGTCCGGGGGGTTAACTGCGGCGGAATCCTTCGCATGCTGCTTGAGCGGAGACTGATCCGGATTTTGGGGAAAAAGGAAATTCCCGGCCGCCCCCTTATTTATGCGACAACAAAGCAATTTCTTGAAGTATTCGATCTCAAGGATCTGAAAGACCTCCCCACACCCGAAGAAATTATAACTCTCGGGGAAGCGTCATCGGAACATATGGGATAACCAACTGTTTTGCAAATATCAAAAAGTGCTTGACTTGGAAGTAATTAACACTCTATATAAATGATTAATTTGCTTCATCAATTACAATGCAATTCATTATAACACGTTTTTGCTAATCATTAAAAAGAAGAGGCCGTTGAAAAATGTTTCCCGCTTTTAGCGGGATGTACCACCTGACAACTGGGCAGACAAAAAGGGACATTTTTCAAAGGTCTCAAGGAGCTTATATGAACAGATCAGACTTGGTAAATAAACTAAAGGATAAAGCAGCCCTTAATAAAAAAGACGCCGCAGAAGTTGTTGATACCTTTTTTGATGAAATAACGGAAGCACTTGTAAAAGGTGAGCGGGTTGAAATCAGGAGTTTTGGCAGTTTTACGGTAAAAAATTATAAGCCATACGTCGGCCGAAATCCTAAAACCGGCGAACAAATTAATGTTTCTTCTAAAAAACTTCCTTTCTTCAAAGTCGGCAAAGAATTAAAGGAGAAAGTTGATAGCCAATAATTATGGGCGGTTAACTCAGTGGGAGAGTGCTACCTTCACACGGTAGAAGTCACTGGTTCAAATCCAGTACCGCCTACCATTAAATTGAGACCTTTGAAAAATGTTCATTTTTGCCTGTCCAGTTAAATCCGTATTTCATATTTAACCGGGGTTCAAGTTCAAGGAGAACGAAAATTTTAACCGCAGGAATACATAGAGTATTTTGAGGATTAACCCACCAAAGTTCGGTGGCGGGTTAAAATTTGAGTCTGTTGACAAATCCCGCTCAGCGGGGACGCAGAAATTGGGCAAAAGGGGACGTTTTGCAACGGTCTCAAATTTAAGGGGTTACGGTATATACCGCAACCCCTTTTTGTTTCTGATCCAGTTTTTTTCATGGCGGCGAAACAGCTTCGCCTTCTAGATTACACAACTAAAATTAGCTTATGTCATTGTTATTATTAATTTTTTATTAACAATGCTTTGGTTTGCCGAGCCGTGTACAGTATATTTAGGTCTAAATATATCCTTTTTGTCCCAGCAGCAGCAGGATTTCCTGGGCGACCTCATCGGGACTGAGGTCGGTGGTGTCAATCCGCACCTCCGGCGATTCCGGAACCTCGTATGGATCGTCAACACCGGTAAACCCTTTAATCATTCCGGCCCGGGCCTTTGCATACATACCCTTGCGATCCCTTTTTTCACATACCTTAATGGGAGTCGATACGTGAACCTCAATAAACCCGCCGTAAGTTTCGATGTTTTTCCGGATTTCGGCTCTGGTGGCATTGTAGGGCGCGATTGGCGCGCAAATGGCGATGCCGCGGTTTTTGGTGATTTCACTGGCCACAAAGCCGATGCGTCGTACGTTAATATCCCGGTGTTCTTTGGAAAAACTCAGCTGGCTCGAAAGATTCTGCCGCACAATATCCCCGTCCAGCAGGGTGACCGGGCGATCCCCCATTTCCAGAAAGCGTGTATAGAGAACCTTGGCAATGGTCGATTTTCCGGCACCCGGAAGCCCGGTCAGAAAGACCGTAAAGCCTTGATTGTCCGGAGATGGATAAGCCTTTTTCAGTTCGGCCTCAACATCCGGGAAGGTGGCCCATTCGGGGATGCGCCGTCCGGTCCTGATCCTCTCACGGATATCTGAGCTTGAAAAGGAAATATACTGGGTCCCCTCGGGAACCTTATCTTGAGAACGGTACTCATCTTCAAAAGGAAGATAGACAAGCTCTTCAAACGGAACAATGGTCATTCCGATTTCACTACTGTATTCTTGGGTCAATCGGTGAGCCGCGTCTCTTTGGTAAAAATGGTTTCCTCCGGCATCTATTCCGGGGCTGGCATGGTCACGTCCTATGATAAAATGGGTGCAACCGTAATTTTTTGCAATGATTGTATGTAAAAGCGCATCTTTGGGACCGGATAAACGCATGGAGAGCGGCAGCAAATTCAGTATAAAAGAGTCAGGCGGGTAGTGGCGAGTCACCGCCCGATAGCATCTGACCCGGGTATAGTGGTCAAAATCGCCGGGTTTTGTCATACCCGTTACCGGCAAAATGAGTAAATTGGCCCTGGCCTGCCGCATGGCCGCCACCGTCATTTCAAACTGGGGACGCTGGATGGGATTTCGAGTCTGAAACCCTACCACCCGCTGCCATCCGAGTTTCCGGTAAATATTTCTGATCTCTAATGGAGTCATGCGAAGCTGTTTAAAATCGAAGTGAAGAGAAAGGCTCAAAACCTCGATTTTTCCCCCCAGGTAATGATCACCTTCTGTATTAAAAAGATACTCAACCCCCTGATGATTCCTGTTGGTTGTGCTGTAAACTAATGAGGCCTCCTTGTTTCGATCCACAGGCCATATATCTTCAATATGCATAATTGCAAGCAGGAACCCTTCTTGATCCCTTAACGTGACCGATTGACCGACTTCCAGAGCCTTAGCCTGGATATCGGATATGCCGAGACATACCGGTATGGGCCATAATACATTGCTTTGCAGCCTCATGCGGTCAATCACGGATTCATAGTCCGGCCGGGTCATAAAGCCGTCAAGCGGTGAAAAAGCCCCGGTTGCAAGAAGTTCGAGATCACAAAGCTGCCGGTTGTTTAATGTAATGTCCGGCAGATCCATAGCAATCTCCTTTAAAACGGCGGCTCGCTCTTCATCCACCATAAGATTGACAAGTGAACCGCCGTGAGGTTCAACCTTTGTTGTTCTTTTCATAATAAAGCCTCCGGAAATTAACTCTAAGAATCAGCAGGTATAATCATCCTGAAATTTGAATAACAGAGTTTGCTAATTTGGCTTTCCCATGTCTGACCGTGATGAGGACATCCTGCAGGTCTTCAAAGGGGAATATCCCCCTTTCCGGTTTTATCTTAAGCCTGTCAGCAATTTCAAGAAATTCATCAGCCTCAGATTTTTTCAGGTTATACAGGGTTTCTATGGTACGGCCCCACAGATTTTCAGTGTAATTTTCAATAACAATAGGAGATGAGCTTACCGGTGCAAGAACCACTGTTCCTCCCTTCTCCACCTGAGAAAGCACGGGTTCGACCAGGTTGCCTGCAGGAGGAAACACAATCGCTGAATCAAGCTTGCAGGGCATCTGTTCTTTTGCTGTGTCTGCAGCCCAGTCGGCACCTTGGTTTATTGCATCTTCAATATTCTTTGGAGATCTTGTGCCTACATATACCTCTATATCCATGGATTTTGCCACCTTAAGAACACAAAAAGCTGTGGGACCGAATCCGTAAAGACCCAGCTTGCTTCCCTTCTGAGCTTTTGTAAGTTTGAATGCCGCATATCCTGCTATACCCGGACACATCAGTGGTGCAATATCGGAAGGTTCTAACCGAATATCGTTTAAGGGCAGCGCAACATCTTCTGAGACCGTTATATATTCCGCGTACCCGCCATCTTCATCCCAACCTGTAGATTTGATGTCAGGACAATAGTTTTCCTTACCCGACAGGCAGTATTTACATTTTCCACAGGTATGGTTTAACCAGCTTACACCTGCCTTATCGCCAATTTTAAATTGTTTCACATTTTTGCCGACTTCATCAACAATTCCCACAATCTCATGGCCTAAAATTAAGGGTGATTTTCTCAAGGAGAGGTCCCCTTCTGCGATATGAATATCTGTCCTGCATACACCGCATACCAGGATTTTGATCCTTATCTCAGCGTCTTTTGCGCGAGGTGTAGGAACTTCCGTCAATCTCAAAGGTCTTTCATCGATTTTTGCCTGCTTTTCAAGAATCCACGCCTTCATTTTTTTCCTCCTATATAACACGAGCGCCTTTATAAGCATCCTTTAAGGTTTCGTCAAGACCTTCCCGATCCATTTTCATGGCAAGTGGCAGATAATCCAGTATATCCTGAGCCGTAATTCCATCTTCACCCAAATCTTTTGCCGCAAGGTCTCCGGAAAATCCATGTATGAACACCCCTTTTCTTACCGCATCTTCAATGGAAAAGCCAAGACCATACATGGCAGCAATGGTTCCCGTCAGGACATCACCCGATCCTGCAGAAGCCATCCCGGGATTACCACTCATATTGATATAAACCTTCTCATCGGAATAGCCAATCAGTGAATGGGCTCCCTTTAAAACAATTATTGAATTCAACTCCTTTGAAGTACTCTGTAGAATATCTATTTTATTTTTATCAATATCACGAACACTCATTTTTGTAATTCTGGACATCTCGCCCAGGTGAGGGGTCATTATGGTAGGCTTCTTTCTCCCTTTTATCGTATCCAGATCTTTGGAAATGGCGGTAATCCCGTCACCATCTATAAGCAGAGGCTTTTCGATTTTCTTTGCCAGTTCTCTTGTCAGTTGTTGTGTTTCTTCATTTAATGATAAGCCAGGACCGATTACCACCATATCCATTTTTTCAGAAAGCTCGAATAAAGCATCGCTATTCTCTAAAGAGATGCTCCCCGAGTCTGTTTCTTTTTGTGGGATAAAAACTATCTCACTTCCCTTATTGGCAATAAAAGGGGTCACGGAAATGGGTGCAGCAAGGCGGGAATACCCTCCGCCTGCCTTCAGAAACGAAAGGGCAGAATAGTAGGGTGCTCCAAAGTAGCTTGAAGCACCGGCAATGAAGAGAACCTCACCGAAATCTCCCTTATGGGCAATTTTGTCTTTTGGAGGAAGTTTAATGTAATCGTTGATTCCAACTTTTAGCGAATCTTTATTGTAAAGGGACGGGGGAAAAGAGATGTGTGAAACATACAATTTTCCACAATGTTCATAGCCGGGGAAAAGCATATTTCCTATCTTGGGAAGGCCAAAAGTTACGGTATAGTCTGCCGTAACTGAGACACCCATAATTTCCCCTGTATCGCCATTAATACCTGAGGGGATGTCAACACTGAAAACCTTTTTTCTGCTTTTGTTTATCAACAGGATAACATCTCTATAGAGACTTTCCACATTTCTCGTTAAGCCCGTTCCAAAGATTGCGTCAACTATTGCGTCGCAATGCAGGACATCACTCTTTATCGTTTCAATCGATTCAATGTGCCGGATCTCAATCTGTAACCTGGATATAATATCAAAATTCTTTTTTGCCGCACCTTTAAATTTATTTGCATCACCCAGAATGAAGACCTTTACATCTCCCCCATTTGAGTGGATTTTCCTTGCGACAACAAATCCATCCCCTCCGTTGTTACCGATACCGGAAATAATAACAAATTTTTTATGCGTTACTCCAAACTCATCCATTATAACAAAATACGAAGCCTCCCCCGCATTTTCCATTAAAATCTCTTCCGGTATAGCGAGTTTCTCTATAGCGTATCGATCCAAAGACCTCATCTGCATTACACTGCTTACTTTCATTTTTCACTCCTCCGGCTTAGATTAAAAGATATTTTGATTGTAATTTCTCAACAAATTTTCAGCAATTTATGGAGCCGGCTCAATGTCATTATTTATTTAATACACCAGAACTTATTTAAAAGTTACTTTTGAGTTACATCAAAAATCCCGTAAAAAGGTTACCACTTATCCGTTCTCACTGTGAGCATAAGGGCTATACCCCTTGATTTCAACCTGGATTCGGTCCGGCCGGATGCCTTGATCCAGCAGAGCAACTACCTTTCGCAAATCCTTTGCCATCCGAAGGATTCCAGCATAAGACAGAACCATATGGCTGGGGGCCAAAGAGAGATTTTGATAGTGGGTGAGGATCAAACTCGCGCCTTGCTCCAGAAGAGCCACTGCTTTTCTATAGGACCCTAATCTGGCAAGCACGCTCGCCTTGTTGGTTATAAGCCCGACTCGGATCTCGATTTCTAATCCGTCAACACGAAGCGCAAGACCCTTGTCAAAATAGTCAAGGGCTTGGTTCAGTGATCCTTGACGGGCGTGGACGTATCCCAAATCTCGACAGATCCAGGCAATTTCATGCTCTAACTCCCGCTGTTCAGCATACTCCAGTGCACGGTGGAGGTAATGGAAAACCTGAATGAGTATCTTCTTTGCATAAGCCTCGCGGGCTAATTGCATCCAGAGTTTTACTTGTTGGTCTGCTTCTTTAAAGGGCATGGGTCAAGTTATGTTTCGGTAAAATTCAAATAAAAATCTGAGGGCCGACTTTTTGCCTTTTCCCAGGGAGTTTTTAAAAGGTCTCACTTTATATGAATATCACAGTTCCTGCCGTTCGTCCATTTCTGAAAAACCTTATTTAGTGTCCATCCAGAAATGAGGATTTTTGTTCAAGATCAAGGCATGTGAAAAAAATAACCACCCCGGTACGATCTGCCGGACCTACGGGGCAGGCAGGCATATGTTTAATATTCCGAGGATTTATTCGCCACCGAACTTTGGCGAATTAATTTTTTGAACATAACCCAGAGATTGGGCAAAAAGACCATTTATGGATGGACACTATTTAAGAATATATATTGAGCATCTATCTCTTTCTTCTTTCTTTGCTTTGAGCTGATTTTCAGGTGTCGTTATATTGAAATACATGTCATAAATCAGAGGTTCGGTTTATATAGTTCATTTTTTCCCATACAAAAGATTCCGCACTATTGGAAAAAGCCGCCGGTATTTTAGACTGCAATGTGACAGATTTCAAGTGCTCTTTAAGAATATCCCAATAAAACAAACAAAACCATGAGTTGCTGATCTATGTGCTGTGGAAAACCGGTTTGTATAAAAAGATGAAATCATGAGTTGGTCCGCCATTACTCTGATGAAAAGGATCATTTTAATAAAATCGATGACCATCGATTTTATTAAATTTGTTTTTATCAACAGCAAATTGGGTGGGTGAGGGCCGCGCTTTGAAAAGGGAGATTCTCTATTGGCACAACAACACCCATAACTTGCCAGAATATTTCATGAAAATTTTCGAGAGGCCTTTTTATTAGTAATGAAAACAGTTTGTAATTTACAATTTTGCTTCTAGTTTTAAGGTGACAGTTTGTACCGAAAATTTTCTTGTTCAATTTCTCAAAAATTTTCACCCTTCGGGCTATCTCTTTTCTTTTTCAAAACGTCCTCCTCATTATAAGGTGCGCGATACAGTATGCTGTGAAAATTTTATAGAGCGTTTCCCTCAAAAGCCTCCGTGGAGGGTTGCGCCCTGTCGTACTTGGGCGCCGAGTCGCTCTTTTCACTTTTCTGCCAATATGCTATGATGATGGTTAAAATAAGCAACCATTAAATCCCTCATAATGAAGGAGAGCGCAGATGGCATTTACGGAAAAATATCCGAACGCAATGGATGCCGAGGTGACGTTTTCCGACGGGGCGGAACGCCGTCTCAGCGAGCTATGGGAGAAACGTCCCCTGCTACTTGTATTCCTTAGACACTTCGGTTGACCCTTCTGCCGTGAGCAAGCGGTGCAGTTGCATCGCTCGAAAGCTCAGTTTGAGGACATTGAGTTTCAGATTGTTCTTGTGGGTCTGGGAACCCCCGATCGGGCGGAAGCGTTCAGAAAGCAATTTTCTCTATCATTTCCAATAATCTGCGATCCCGAAAAAAAGCTGTATCAGACATATGGTCTTGGAAGAAGTTCTATTACAAGTATGGCATCACCGGCCTTTCTATTGAAAGGGTTGAAAGCCCTGTCACGGGGATACATACCGAGCCTACCGCGGGGCGATGTCATGCAGCTTCCCGGTGTATTTTTGATAGATACTGCGGGTAATATTCGTTATGCGCATTATTCAAAAGACCCCTCGGATAATCCTACAATTGAAACGTTGCTGGCGTTAAAGAATATGTTTTAGTAAAACCGGTATCTAAATTCAGAACTCCTGACCTATGTATGTATTTTCGAGGTGTTATGAAAGCTCGG
>CAZBOB010000133.1:0-10207 GCA_964492995.1 uncultured Desulfobacteraceae bacterium
ATACACTGTTTTTTCGTTACGAGCCCTTATGCATGAGTTTGTACGGTGTAGTTGCTGATTATTTATGGAGCGGTTAAATTAAAAAAACTCCCCGGCCCCTCAGCTAAATTATAAATGTAGTAATAGAGTTGCAATCTTGAAATAGAAAAACACACTCAGGATATCGGTAAAGGTTGTAACAAAAGGTCCGGTAGCAACAGCTGGATCAATCCGAAAACGGTGAAACACCAGAGGAATACTTGAAGCCAAAGTAGCGGCCAAAGTCATAGAACATATCATGGCAAATCCCAACACCATTCCAAGCTCCCACATTTCAAATCCATATTTGAACTGTGCAAACAATGAAAGCATCGCACCATATACAAAGCCGAGACAGAACCCAATAGCGAGTTCCCTGAGGATAATACGCCATATTTGGCTGATATCGATCCGGCCTGTCGCCAATCCTCGCATTATACTGGCGGAAGTTTGTGTTCCGACGTTACCACCCATACCCATAATGATCGGCATAAAGGCAGCCAGGTAGACGAGTTTGTTTAGACTTTGCTCAAAATGGCCAACAACATAGCAGGCAACAACACCTCCGATCCAGCTGGCCAAAAGCCATGGCAAACGTTTGCGGATGCTTTTAAAGATGGTCTGGGTTTCAATATACTCTACGCTTCCGCCAAGGCCGGCCATTTTCAAGATATCCTCTGTGGCTTCCTCGTGGATAATGTCAATGACATCATCTACCGTCACAATTCCAACCAATTTGTTATGCTCATCTATAACAGGCACCGCCAGAAAATTATAATGGGCGACGATTTGGGCTACTTCTTCCTGGTCCGTATTGGTCTGGACGCTCACCACGTTGGCGTCCATAATCGACTTGAGTTGTGTAGCAGGCGGGACAACGACCAATTGCCTCAAAGATACGACACCTCGAAGATAGCCGGAATCGTCAACCAAATACAAATAGAACGGCATTTCAATATCGATGTATTCCTTCTGCAAAGCTTCAACAGCCTCTTTTGCCGTGGTCTCTTGATTTAAAGCAATAAAGTCCACGACCATGATGCCGCCGGCGGTTTTGGGGTCGTAGCCGAGCAGCCCCTCAACCTCCTCGGAGCCTTCCTTTGTCATGAGATCCAGAAGGGCCTTAGCGCTCGCATCGGACATTTTTCCAAGAAGGTCTGCCACATCATCGTTGGGCATCTGTTCAAGGATCTCTGCAACTTTCTCAGCCGTTTCGGCTTCGATCAGGCTTAGGACTATTTCGTGTTCAAGTTCACTGAAGAGAATAGCCTTTTGTTCAACACTGTCGAAGAGGTCAAAAAAAGCTTTCTGCTCGCTCAGTGAAAGATACTGGAACACGCCGGCCAAATCTGCCGGGTGGGTTTTGTTGATGATCTTATGGAGGTTGTCGGCAGCTTTACGCCTGAGGAGTTTTTTTATGTTTCCAACAAGAAGCCGGGTGCGGTTGACGAACATGGTTTAATCCCTCTGAGGCGCTTCCTCTCTCATGGCAATTTGGGAACTGTAAACACAGATGATTATAGGATGAAAATCACGCCCTTGTCTTTACTTTTTTTAATAACAAAACGCTGTATGCTCAGATTTATTAACAACCAAAGCAAGACCTGTGCCAAAATCTTTAATATTGGATGATTGATTGGAAATCAAATAAAAATAGGGAGCGGGAAGACTGCTTTAGCAATGATATTTGTGTCAGGGAACGGATTTTTCCAAAAGGATATGAATTTTGGCAATATTGCAGTTGAAATCGTGCATTTTGCAAGACGCTTTTCTTGCAAAATTGCACGATTTTACTTGCCAAGCACATCCACGATTTTCCCTATCCTTAATAACCTATTGGTTATAAAACGAATTTTTTAATTGGCATCAAATATGCTTAATAAATTGTCACAAGTTATATAATCGCTTCGCGATTCTATATAACCCCTGCCCGCAACGCTCTCGCTTGCGAGGCGGGCGGGCGGCTTCGCCGCTCTAAAAAAATGAAATTCCTATACTATCAAGTTAGTTTGCTCCGCCCCGCCTGCCATTGCAAGCTCGCCCGGCATTCGCCTGAGGTGCGGCCGATGGCGGACGGGCAAGGCGAGGAGGCCTGGGGCACGAGCGGGCAGGTCACAATTAGAATAATGGAGTTTTGGGATTTGAATCTCGTTTATAACAATAAAAAAAGACCAACAATCCATGCAATCATATAGCAAGAATTATAAGATCTTACTCTTTCCTTCTAGTATGTGCTTCGATGATTGGCCTTATGGAAATCTGACCCTGGTTAATAGTCCGGCAACTTGCCTTCACAAGGCAACGGAAAACAATTATGATCTCATTGCCATTTTCCACGAATATAGGTCTTTGAAAGAGCGTCATGCCCTGGTTGAGCTATGCTCCATGTTAAAAAGAAACCGCTATACCTTGCATGTTCCACTTCTTTCTCTTCTTCCATCTAGGCACAGAGAAATGCTCGAACAGCTTCATAACGTCGGTGTGGAATATGCCAGGTTTTATGATCCGCGTGATCCTGTTTCGCAAAATCATATAGAAAGCATAGAAAGCCTTCTGGCGAAACCATCTGAAGAATGCAAGATAGGCAGGATACTATCTGGTATATGCCCGCATATAAACTACTTCCCAATCAGTCGACATAAAGAAATATTGTACTGTGGCGCTTATCGAAACCGGTTGGTCCTAGGTTCACCTCGTTTGAGCCATTTTTGTGAAACGTTTAACCATAAAAATTGTCCATATTTTAACTGCCCGAAATTTCATTAAAAAGGTTTTAACAAAAGCGATTTAATGAAGAGAATTGTCTTAGAATATAAGAGAAATTCGGAATGATAATTGAAAAAACATTAAAAGCTGAATCGGCGCTATCTTCGCCCACCAATGAACTGTTCCTTGGGTCTTCACCCAGGAAAAGGCTGAATCAATGGCTTGCGACCGGAATCTGCGGGAATGATATTTCCTCTTCCTGTCTATACGTATCGGCCATAGCCGCAGTTTTTGCCGGTGTTTTGGCGCCGGTGGTGCTGCTCTTAGTTGTTTTTCTTCTTTACCTGTATAAAAAGGTTTATACCGAGGTTGTGGAAGCCCTCCCCTTGAATGGAGGAACCTATAACTGCCTGCTAAACAGTACTTCCAAATTTGCCGCCGCCCTGGCAGCCTGCATGACCATCCTTTCCTATATTGCCACAGCGGTCATCTCATCCAAAACCGCTGTTGAGTATCTGCATACCATATATCCAACGCTTAGTGTGTTTGAAGGGACCATTTTTGTTCTTGGTCTCTTTGCGATGCTGGCCATTATCGGGATTACCGAATCCGCGGTTGTTGCCTTAACGATCTTTATTTTCCACATGTCCACATTGACAGCCTTTTGTGTCCTTGGCTTTGTCAGCATGCCTACGGATTTTCATATTTTTAAAGGTAACCTCGGCACATTGCCGATGGGTGAAGACCTCCTTGTTGCGGTCTGTTTGGGTTTTTCCGCGGCCTTGCTCGGTATCAGCGGATTTGAAAGTTCGGCCAATTTTGTGGAAGAGCAGGATGTGGGTGTTTTCCGAAAGACCCTGCGCAACATGTTGATTGCCGTGGCCATATTCAACCCTCTGATTTCCGTTCTATCACTAAACCTCTTGCCCCTGGAGCAAATTGTCTTCCACAAGGATTATCTTCTTTCGGAAATGGCCCATCTCATGGGAGGTAACACATTCAAGATGATCATTGTTATAGATGCCGCCGCCGTGCTTTCGGGTGCAGTTTTGACGAGTTTTGTAGGTGTCACTGGCCTGGTCCAGAGAATGGCTCTGGATCAGTGTTTGCCCCAGTTCCTATTAAAGAAGAATCGCAGGGGAACCTCCCATCGTATTATTATTAGCTTTTTTCTCCTCTGCTCTTCAATTATGCTGGTTACCCGAGGAAGCCTGCTCTCTCTGGCAGGGGTCTATACCATCTCCTTTCTCGGGGTCATGACCCTGTTTGGTATCGGAAATATACTTCTAAAAATAAGGCGCAAGGAGCTTAAAAGAACCTTCCGCGCGGGCTGGATAACTATTATCGTTGCCATAACCGCCACTAGCTTGGGGATGCTGGGAAATGTTGTTATTGATTATAAAAACCTCTTATATTTCATGCAGTATTTTATTCCCACAGTATTACTAGTTGTGCTCATGTATCTGCGTATCCCTATCCTGAAAACCGTTTTACAACTGTTAAACAATCTCATGACTCGATTTTTGCTCTGGCGAACCACTGTTATCGACCGGATAACCACAATAACAGAACAGAAAGTGATTCTCTTTACCAGGGGTGGGAAATTGGGGCTTCTGCATTCCGCCTTTAATTACATCATAAAGAACGAATCGAGTCGATCCGTAGTTGTTATACATCTCTATAACCATCCGGAACAAAATGAAGAGGGTCTCATTAAGGATAGTCTTAAACCACTTGGTGAGATATTCCCCATGCTGAAGGTGCAGCTGGTTGTGCGAAAGGCTAAATTCGGCCCGGAGATAATTGATGGTGTCTCAAAAGAATTCAATGTGCCGGTGAACAATATCTTTATCGGCGCTCCCGAAGAAAAACACACATTTTCCATACAGGATCTGGGCGGGGTTCGCGTGATCTTCTAGCTCGGACAATCTTTCATCTTCCTCATCACCTTTGGTATTGCTTTCTTCTTAATATAATTTTAGACTCAGTTGCCAAAATGGAAGGTTTATAGATTCCGGACAGCCCGGTTATTTTATGATGACTAAAAAATTTTCAATAAAAACAAAATTTTTCATTATCATTCTTATCCCGGCCTTGATTCTGCTTTTTGTTATATATCTGGATTATGTTCATTTAGGTTCCCTGGGCTCCAGTGCAGAGCACATTCTGTCAAAAAACTACAAAAGCATCCAGACAGCACAGCAGATAAGACAGCTTATGGATGAGAATCGTAACCAAATTCTGATGGCTCTTTTTCAAGATAGCCTAACCGTTCAACATGATTTTATGTTAAACCGGAATATTCCATCTCTGCTCACGATCTGTAGAGATAACATTACCGAGCCGGGTGAAAAAGAGATCATTGACAACTTAACTGAAAATTACAGAAAATATGATCCATTATTTTCCGGGTTTATGGATAACCATAAAAACTCTATCGGAGTTAATGAACAATTCTATGAATTTCTTTCTCTCACCGCTTCCTTTATTTCCGATCTTAATCATCTGGTTTTAATCAATGAAAAAGCAATGGAGGCGGCCGAACAGCAAACCAAATTAATCGCCGGAAGAGCTTTGCAGTATTCCATGGGCCTGCTTTTGGCAGCCATGCTTTTTACTATTATTTTCAGTTATATCCTTTCATCAAAAGTTTCCCGACCGCTGACAAAATTAGCCCGGAGCCTTGCGGAGATCAAGGAAGGCGAAGGAGAGTATCCTCAAATTCCGGTCGCGTCACATGATGAGATCGGATTTTTAACATCGGAATTCAACAGACTGTTTGAGAGACTTGAGCTCTACGATCAACTCAGCGCGGATAAGCTTACGGCTGAAAAGTTAAAGGTTCGCCAGGCTGAAGAAGCCAAAGCCCAGTTTGTAGCCGACCTTTCCCACCAGCTTAAAACGCCCATGACATCTCTTTCGATGAGTGTAGGGGTCCTCAATGAAAAAGCAAACAGTTTGTCAGAAGAAAAAAAGCTAAAGTTACTGAAAACGGCAAGAGAAGATTGCTTCAGGTTATCGGCATTAATCAATGAACTTGTTGACATTGCAAAACTTGAAGGCCAGCTTAGACCTCGTACCAAAGAACTGTTGGACATAGGGAAAGTCATTCATGAATGTCTTAGACCGCTTAAAAATCAGGCTGAAGAAAGAAAAATCTATCTGAAAATAGACATTGAACCGGAACTTCCTTTCATTGCCATTGACTCTCTTCGATTTCCATGGGTCATCACGAACATTGTAGGAAATGCAATCCGATATACGGATCAGGGCGGAAGAGTTACTCTGAAGGTGGACAAACATGGAAGGAGACTTTATTTCCGGTGTATTGACACGGGGACCGGCATTGAAAAAAAATACTTGCCAAAAATATTTGACCGTTTTACCCAGTTTTCTGAACGGGAAAAAAGCGGTGCCATCGGATTGGGACTGGCTATCGTTAAGGAGATCATAGAACAGCATAGCGGGGACATTACCGTAGAAAGCGAGATGAACAAGGGAACGACCTTTACATTCTGGGTGCCTGTAGGCAGTGAGGAATTCAATGAAAAAAGTACTCCTGATTGATGACGACCACAACATTTTAACCACCTTACAGATCCATCTGGAAGATGCTGGAATAACGGTTCTGTTGGCAGAGAACGGCAAGAAAGGGCTTGAACTGTTCGAACGGGAGAAACCTGAAATTGTGTTTCTGGATCTAAAGCTTCCAGACATAGACGGACTGCAAGTACTCAATAAAATCGCCGGTTCCGGGCTTAAGACGTATGTTATCATTGTTACCGCATACGCTACCATCGATACTGCTGTGAAGGCGATTAAGATGGGGGCTTTCGATTACCTGCCCAAACCGTTTACACCCGAGCAGATTACGCATCACCTGGAAATGATTGCCAAAGTAAACGGTTTGGAGTCGGAAGTTGAAACACTAAAAGACCAGCTCAAGGGAATCGTCAGAGAAGGAGATTTTATTACCCGTAGCCGGAATGTTCACAAAATACTAAAGATGGCCCGGCAGGTGGCGGATGCCGACGCCGGCATCCTGATCAGCGGGGAAAGCGGGACCGGTAAAGGAGTGCTGGCAAGCCTGATTCATGCCTGGAGTTCACGACACTCAGGGCCCTTTATCACCGTGAATTGTACAGCGCTGCAAGAAAACTTATTAGAAAGCGACCTCTTCGGCCATGTTAAAGGTGCTTTTACCGGTGCCGTGCGTAATAAAAAGGGTAAGCTGGAATTGACGGACACCGGAACAGTGTTTTTGGATGAGGTATCGGAAATGTCTGCGGCAGTTCAGGCAAAATTGTTGCATTTTTTACAGTACAAGGAATTTGAAAGGCTGGGAGATACTCAAATGATTCGGGTGGATGTTCGCGTTATCGCAGCTACAAACAGGGATTTGGAGGAACTGGTCCAGGAGAATATGTTTCGAAAGGATCTTTTCTTCAGACTTAACGTGATTGAATTGTTCTTACCTCCCCTTCGAGAACGCCCCGAGGATATTCTTCTTATCGCTGAGCATTATCTTGAAAAATTCACCATGGCTAACAATAAGGTCATTAAAGGAATAACAGAACAGGCCATAGAAGCTTTACAGTCTTATCCCTGGCCCGGAAATATCCGTGAACTGGTCAACGTCATTGAACGGGGTACAATTCTCTCACATAAGGACCATTTGGACTTACAAGATTTTCCGGTCCATATTGTAAACTATAAATCTGAAACCCCTGGTATTTTAAAAATGCAGTCTCTGGCAGAAGCTGAAAAATTTCATATCAAGAAAGTGTTGCTGCACACATCATCAATCGAAGAGGCCGCTCGTGTTCTGGGTATCGATCCGGCAACTTTGTGGCGCAAACGGAAAAAATATCAAATCGACTGATACCTAAATTCTGCAAGCCTCGTATCGGCTGGATATACAAGGCATCAATCGTGCAGCCGTATTGTAATACTGCAATCGATTGATAACGCAGTAGATCCGGTCGAGACGAGGCTCCCGAAGGGTTAACTTTTTTCGAAATCCAATCAAGATTTTATCCTTTTATTTTGCATGTTATCGATGTGCCGATATTGATATAAACATCTCAATACCACATTGTAATTATAGCAAATTTGTCTCTTTCGAAAAAAGTTAATGCAGATTTTAGGTGATACATAAACCGGGTTACTATTTTACGGGCGGTTGCCCAAACAAAAATCTCTTTGAGCGCTCATTAAAACGTTTTTTATTCATATTGATAGATGTCATCTCGAATAATATAATTGACAATTAAATTAATTATGGGTTGACAATAAATTGATAAAAACATGCGGCGGAATCTTTAACGGATTTACCCACGGGGGATATCATTGTGGAAAGTGAACAAAATTTTATCCGTGTTTAAATTAACGAGGAAACAATGAAATATAATCACCTTTTCGGTCCGGTACCTTCACGGCGATTGGGGATTTCCCTTGGCGTGGACTTGGTTCCATTGAAAACCTGCACATTAAACTGCATATACTGTGAATGCGGGCGAACAACTAATTTGACAGTAGAGCGCAAGGAGTATGTGCCGTTGACCTCTGTTAAAGAAGAACTTACCGACTATTTTACCAATAATCCAAGACCGGACTATATTACCTTTTCCGGTTCAGGCGAACCGACTTTAAATTCAAGCATCGGTGATGGGTTACATTTTATCAGAAATCATATCCATGATATTCCCGTGGCCATACTGACAAACGGCACCTTATTTTCTATAAAACAGGTTCGGGAAGAGATTAAGGACGCCGCGCTCGTAATGCCGTCACTGGACGCTGCAACGGAAAAAATATTCAGAAAAATAAACCGCCCCTATCCTCGGTTAAAAATTGATAAAATTATTGAAGGGTTAGTCCGATTACGCAAAGAATATAGCGGGCAAATTTGGCTGGAAATCTTTATAGTCCCCGGCATGAATGATACCGTGTATGAATTAACCGCTTTAAAACAGGCCATTGAAGAAATTGAACCGGACCGGGTTCAGCTTAACACCCTGGACCGGCCCGGGCCGGTCTCAACGGTTCGTGCAGCCACCCGGCAGGAACTTGAACATATTATACATTTCTGGAAACTTGAAAATGTTTCCATAATCGCTGATGTGTCTGATCGCAAGGAGCTTCTTGCCTATCGCAAAGACACCGAATCTGCCATTTTGGGAACCATTGCCAGGCGTCCGTGTACGTTAAAAGATCTATCTGAGATTTTAGGATTGCAGATTAATGAAGTAAACAAATATCTGGATTTCCTGGAAGCAGACGGAAAAATAAAAATGGTGAAACAAAAAAGGGGATTTTTTTATCAGTTAAAGAAGACGGTTCTGTAATAAGGCCGTTTTTTTGAGATATTGAAAAACCAAAGATCCTTCGGAAGAAGCCTGTTCCTTTCCTGCTGCAACGTTTTGAATAAATTCGATTTTCTCCCTGTCAAAACTTCCTGTCTGCTGTTCGATCAATTTCAAAGAGTTATGAATGATGCTGTAAAGGACCATGGGACCGAATAGAACCTCCCCGCTTTCTTTTTGGCTTAACGCCCCGACAATTTTATGGTGACCGATCCTGAAGGCTTTGGGCGGCGCGCGGTAACCCAGAATTTCGGCAAAAAGGTCAATAGACTCCATAACACCGTCTGCATATTCTCTTTCCAGGGATGCTGTGCCGTCCCTTGCTATTTCATCGAGGTCGGATTCATCGTAGGAGAGATCCAAACCATCGATACATTCTCTTTGAATGGTTCTTACAGATTCCTCTTTTTTACTGATGACAACATCGGTATCCTTTAATATCTTGATAACATTAAACGGGTTCATCATTTCCTTAACCGTAGGGGTCTTACGCATCGCCACGTCATAAACAGAAGTATGGTAAATAGCCAGATCATTGTCCAGAACCAGAATCCTGGTTTTTTCGGCATCAACATCCTCGATAAAAAGATCGAGATCACGCTTTCTTCTATAAGTATAGGAAGTCTTTTCAAGAAGACGGCGCATGATTTTCTTGTCAACCTTGCGGTCGCTGTCCGGGGGGCCGATGGAGGCAATAACCTGTTTTGCCATTTTATCGATGTTTATCTTCTGTAAAAGATTTTCTTTAAAAGACATGATGTCTCCTTATTATTTTAGGGAGAAAAGTTTCATTACCCCGAGACAAGACATAACTAGTGTCCATCCAGAAATGGTAGATTTTGGTTTTCGGCAAGGCCCGAGCGAGTTTTCAACCGCAGGCATAGCGCGCTATTTCGAGGATTGAAAACGAGCGAGAACGCCGCCGAGGGCCAAAAGATGCCGTTTATGGATGGACACCAACTAATATTTACCACACACCTCCATCCAAGTAAACTAGACTTTCAATTATTTGATCATTGCTTGACCATATAACAATATTCAGATATATGTAAAAAATACTGGCCCATAGGACCAGGCTTTGGTTTGACCCTAAAAGGGTCTGTTATCCTACAAGCCGG
>CAZBOB010000134.1:0-10174 GCA_964492995.1 uncultured Desulfobacteraceae bacterium
TATGCCTGTGGTTATTTTTTTCACATGCCTTGATCTTGAACAAAAATCCTCATTTGTGGATGGACACGAGTAAGGCTTCGCCCCGCCTGCCCTTATGGGTATCGGCAATTGCCATTACGCACTCGGAGTATTAAATGATGATGCATTGGTAAAAAAGTCTTTTGCGAGCGACTTTGACCATTTTGAGAAAAAGCGTTTCGATTGGTGGTGCGTTAAAATTATCTCCCCATATAGCGGGATAAGCGAAGCGAACTAACTTGGTGCCTGACAAACAATAAACTGTTGATTTTAAGGTGCTGATTAGATATAAAAAAGCCTCCACCGAAATGGAAGAAGCCTATTTAATGGGATTCAGTGGAGGCTCTGAGTAAGGAAAACTGTTGTCAGCACTCCTTCAACTCAATGAATACATATCAATAAAGCCCACGACGGTCAATCTAAAACCCTTGGGCAATTTTTATCTTAGAGGTCTCTAAATAATAAATTATGAAAACTAATAAAATAAATATAAGACTATCTATTTTTTTTGCCCTGGTGTTGCCTTTTATAGTTCCCGCCTTTTCAGCAGCCCAGGAACATGTTGAAGTTTTTACACTCGAACAGACTATCGAGAAAGCCATGAAAGCCAACCTTTCGTTGAAAATTTCCAGAGAAGAAATCAAGGCAGCCGAGGCTGAAAAAAAAGCCCAACGTACCCATTTTTTTCCCACATTTAGTGTAACATATCAATACAATAGGATGGACGAAGGCGCCAGTATCGGCGGCTTTGCAACAGCTGCGAAAGATGAATACTCATTTATTTCCTCTGTCACCCAACCGATATTTACAGGTTTCTCTATACTTAGACAATACGATATTGCAAACCTTGGCCTTGATTCTGCAGAAATTAAAGAAAAGCTTGTGCGTCAGGATATTATCTTAGAGGCAAAAACCGCCTACTTTATGCTGTTAAAGGCTCAGAAGCTGCGAAAAATTGCGGAACAGACCGTTATCCAGATCAATGCCCAAAAAAATGTGGCCGAGAATTTTTATCAGGTCGGGATGTCCCCATTAAATGATTTATTGCAGGCACAGGTTGAATTGGCCAACGCAAAACAGGAACTCATTGTTGCAAAAAATACGATGGAAAATGCCGAATCGGACTTTAATACCCTGCTTCGCAGACCCATTAACACCCCTGTTGCCGTAGAAGATATCCTTGATTACTCACCTTTTGAAAAAGATCTTGATTACTGCTTCGCCCAAGCGGATAAAAATCGGTTGGAAATCAAGATTGCCGATTTAGACCTTGAGATAGCGGAAAAGGAATTACAACTTGCAAAAAAAGATTATTATCCTTCAATTAACCTGGAGGGCAATTATTTCAGAGAAGGAACGGAATGGGATGTGGATGGCGGCGAAGGTATATTTGATCCAAGGGGTTGGAATATTTTAGCCGTTGCAAAATGGAATTTCTTTGAATGGGGTCGCACCTCCTATGGAATAAATGAAAAAATTTCACGTTTGTCTCAGGCACAATTTCGAAAAGACGAAATTCTTGATAATATACAACAAGAGGTAAAAAAAGCATACCTTAGAACACAAGAAGCAGAAAAGGCGATCATCGCTGTTGAAAAAGCCATTGAACAGGCAAAGGAAAATTTCAGGATCAACCAAGAACGTTACAAGGAACAGATGGCCACGTCGACCGATGTCCTGGACGCCCAGACACTTCTTTCCAAAACCATGACAAATCATTACAATGCATTATATGCATATAAAATTTCGAAGGCTGCATTGTATCGGGCAATGGGTCAGGGAATTGTTGAATGATTGACGGTCAGAAAAAAAGCTCAATAATTCGGATGTTCCATGTTCACAAGAATTACGGCGCCAAGAAAGCTCTCGCCAACATCACCCTTGATATTCCAAAAAACGAGCTCCTTTTTATCAGCGGTCCGAGCGGAGCAGGCAAAACCACCCTGCTTAAACTTCTATACCTTGGAGAAAAGGTATCAGAAGGGCAAGTATTGATCGAGGGAATAAATCTGTCGAGAATTTCTCACAAACGAATACCGCTTCTCAGACGAAAGTTCGGAATAATATTTCAGGATTACAAGCTGATAGCCACAAAAACCGTCTTTGATAATGTTGCCATTGTCCTTGAAGCAACAGGCAAAAAACGACGATTTATCGAAAAAAAGGTAAAAAGCATATTAAGAACCGTGGGTATGGAAGAAAGTCTCCATTCTTTTCCCCCAAGTCTATCCGGCGGCGAACAGCAAAGAATAGCGGTTGCCAGAGCCGTTGTCGGTGACCCAAAGGTAATTCTCGCAGATGAACCCACCGGCAATCTGGACGAGGTATCCGCCGATATCATCCTTGAGCTTCTTAAAAGGTTCCATACCCGTGGCGCCACGGTTATCATTGCAACCCATGACAAGGAGCTTATCCGTAAAACGGGGGGCAGGGTAATCCATCTAAATCAGGGTTATATGCAAAAAATAACAAATGTTTGAAAGTTGTTCCGATGATTCTCAACTATAAAAGGGCCATACAGGATATCCTGGACCACAGATTCTTAAGCGCAGTCACTATCATTACAATCGCCATTTCCATCCTTATTGTCAGCGCTTTTGCTCTTTTTTTTGTAAACGCCAATGAAATAATAAATTCCTGGAAAAAAGGGATAAAGATCATAGCCTATCTGAAACCGGATACCCCTGAAACAAAGATTCCCGAACTAAAACGAAAAATTCAGCGCATGGACGGTATCCGGAACGCCAGATTCATTTCAAAAAATGAGGCCTTTCAACAGCTTAAAAAACAGATGAGACGGCAGTCTTCTTTGTTCGAAAATCTAAAGGAAAACCCGCTTCCGGATGCTTTTGAAATCCGCCTTAAAGCATCTTTCCAAAACCAGGAAAAAGTTGAGATGCTTGCCACCAAGCTCGAATCATTTCCCCAAGTTGATGATGTGGAATATGGTCAGAGATGGCTTGGACAATTTACGAATTTTTTTAATCTTTTCAGATTAACAGGGTATGCAATGGGGGGTCTTTTCTTTATGGCCACATTATTAATCGTGGCCAATACCATTCGCCTGGTACTCTATTCAAGACAAGATGAGGTGGAAATCATGCGCCTGGTCGGTGCTACCGATAGTTTTATCAAGGCTCCTTTCTACATCGAGGGTCTTATCCAGGGAGCTTTTGGCGGAATTATCGGTCTGGCCGCATTATTTGTCAGTTTTCTGTTAATATCATTAAGTATGGAGCGGGGGATATCTCCCGGTCTGTTTACGATCAGATTTCTCTCCCCCGGCGCTTTCTGTGGAATAATACTTGGCAGCACATTTGCAGGATGGATAGGGTGTTATCTTTCCTTAAAACAATTTTTAGAATAATACTATTTACTGCCGCGGGAATCATTGTTGTGTTGCGGCCTGCTGAAATTTTTGGCGCTGAATCCCATGAAATTGGCGCTGAATCCCATGAAATTGGCGCTGAATCCCATGAAATTGGAATTGTAACCGCAAATAAGCTTAACCTACGGCCTGCGCCGACAATAATGAATACCCCCTTGGAATTAATCAAAAAAGGCGAAAAGGTTAGCATTCTCGAACATCTCAACGGGTGGTTAAAAATTAGTCACAAGGGTCGGGTCGGTTATATTCGAAATCTAAAACAGTATGTGCATATTATGCCTAACGTTCCCGTAGCGAAAAAGAAAAAAAACGGGGATAAGGGCGGCGACATTGAACGGTTCAGAAAAGAAGCTGAAGATATCAACCGAAAGATAGAAAAAGGCAGGGATAGAGTTCTGACGTTCACAAGAGAGGAGGCCGCCATAGTTAACAGACTGAACGATATCGATCTGGCGCTTAACCAGGCAAGAAAACGAGTTTCGTCTCTTAAGTTCGAACTTACCGCACTCAGAAATAAAACAATCGAAACCACCCGGGCATCCAACAGCCTCAAAAAGAGGATTAAAGCCAGTGAAGACTACATATTCAAACGCCTGGTGGCGCTTTATAAAATGAACTGGCTGGGAAAAATATATGTTCTGGCTTCAGCTCAATCCATGTATGAACTTTTTAAACGCAAAAAGTCCATGGAAACTATTTTAGCTTATGACGAAAAAATCCGAAAGAACCTTATAGACAACAAGGCAAAGCTCCAGCAACTTTTGGTCAGGCTGAATTCCCAAAAAACGGAAAAGCTCTCTCTTGAAGCAGATTTAAAAAAACAGATTGCGGTTATGTCTGACGAAAGAGTAAAACGCTCCGGAATCCTTGCGGGCATCCGCAACAAAAAATCGCTGGAACTTGCGGCCCTTGAATCCTTGAAGCAGGCGGCAGTCGATCTGAATCATATAATTAAATCTCTAAACTTAGAAACCGGTCTACTAAAACAGGAAAAAAATATTCCGCCAAAAAGCTTTTCTTCATTAAAAGGATTGCTTAATATGCCTGTTAAAGGTAAAGTAGTGTATTTTTTCGGCCCGCATAAAAACACAAAACTCAATGTAGTAAATTTTCAGAGTGGTATCGAAATAAAGGCAGACAGAGGCGAACCGATCCGCGCTGTTTTTGATGGACAGATCCTTTATGCCAGCTGGTTTAAGGGTTACGGCAACATGATAATCATTGATCATGGGGAAAATTATTATACCGTTTATGCCCATGCTGAAGAACTCTTCGCATCAAAAGGAGATACCATAGATAAGGGAGATGTTGTTGCCACCGTTGGAGATTCAGGGTCCATGATAGGCTCAAGCCTCCATTTTGAAATACGCCATCACGGTAAACCTGTGGACCCGTTAAAATGGATTAAAAAAGGTTAAGGAGTAACCATATGAGCATGAAGCAAAAGCGAAACGTCAATCTGTGGGTAATAATAGCAATAGGCGTTATATTCTGGATCATAGGATTCGGTTTCTACCGTGATCTTTCAGCCAACGGAGAAGAGACGTATAAAGGCCTGAAATTATTTTCCGATGTGATTGAGCTGGTTGAAAAAAACTATGTCGATCCGGTCGATTCAAAAGAAATGATCGAAAAGGCCATTCAGGGTATGGTCCACAGCCTTGATCCCCATTCTTCATTGCTGCCGCCTGACGACTTTAAAGAGCTTCAACTCGATACCCAGGGCGAGTTTACCGGAATCGGCGTTAGTATAACCATGCGAAACGGTTTCGTCACTGTGGTTTCGCCCATCGAGGGAACGCCGGCCTATAAAGCCGGAATAAAGGCCGGTGATATAATCGTCAAGGTTGATGGTAAACCGACCAATGAATTACGACATGCCGTAAAAATGATAAGAGGCCCCAAAGGGACTGAAGTTGTTGTAACGATAAAACGGAAAGGGGTTGATGAACCGACGGATATCAAGCTGATTCGGGATGTTATACCCGTTGAAAGCGTAAGAGCGATTGTCTTAAAACCCGGGTACGGATACATCTGGATCACAAATTTCAGGGACAATACAACGGAAGATATGGTAACAGAGCTAAAACGGCTCGAATCAGGGAAAATACCTTTAAAAGGGCTTATCCTGGATCTTCGCGACAACCCGGGTGGGCTTCTTAACCAGTCTATCAAGATCTCGGATCTTTTTCTTGAAAAAGGAAATATCCTTTCGATCAAAGGACGTCTGAAACAAAATACTCAAATTTTCAAAGCAACGCCCAACAGCACAGAGCGAAGTTATCCAATGGTTGTCTTGATAAACGGAGGAAGTGCCAGTGCATCGGAAATCGTTGCCGGTGCACTCCAGGACAATAAGCGCGCCCTTATACTGGGAACCGCTTCCTTTGGCAAAGGCTCGGTCCAGACCGTTGAGCCCTTAAGAGACGGTTATGGTCTTAAATTGACCATCGCCAGATATTACACACCCAGCGGGCAGTCCATCCAGGCCAAAGGGATTGAGCCTGACATAATTGTAAATGAAAGATTTATGGATAAGGATGAGATAAGTGACGGTGACCATGGAATAAAGGAAAAGGATCTTAAAAATCATCTCGAAGCAAGCCCTGATCAAAGTCAAGGCGTCCAAACAAAATCCGGGGAAAAAGAGGGGGACAAAAAGAAACCGAAAATCAACGCCCCTGAAAATAGATACGGTCATCTGAAGGTCGAACAATTGTTGTCTGACAACCAGGTTATGCGCGCCCTTGACATCCTTTTAAGTTATGAAATCTTCAAGGGTAACAACAAGTAATTTAAACATATCGGTAATTCTATATTTTATTGAAAATAAAGGTGGTTTTTAGACTTATATTTTTAACTCGGACATGGCCCCGGTGAAATAGAAAAAAAGTTTCACGGGGTAAAAATAATGGAATGATGGAATAATGGAATAATGATTTAAAGAAGATGACATCCCTCTATTTAATTCCCGTAAAGAGGAATTTTACAATAACCCAACTTTCCATTTTTCCAGAACCCAATATTCCAGTGTTCCAATATTCCAACATTCTCCCGCTATATAGCGGGATGAGCGAAGCAAACTAACTTGTGGCTAAAAGAAAAATCAGGCGGCAAAACAAACCCAAAAGAAAACCGAGTAAAAAAAGGTCTCAAAAAACCAATCTGATGAGGACCTTTGCCGGGCTTGGCGTTCTGATAATTCTTGTCATTATTGCCGGCGTTCTTGCCCGTCACTTATTATTGCGAAAGCACCCTATAGAACCCGTTGTAAAACCCCGGGCAACAGAAATACCCCGGTTTGAAGTCTATCCTGAAGTGGAGGTCCCGCCTCATAAACCCATAGTAAAACCGGTGCCCGCAATACCAAAAGAGTTGCCTAAAATAGCTATTATTATCGATGACATCGGCTACGACAAAGAAATAGTGGAAAAATTCCTCGGACTGGATGCGGTTTTCACGTTTTCTATACTTCCTTACAGCCCTTTTCAGAAAAGCATTGCCAAGTCCGTCCATTCAAAAGGGTTCGACGTGATGCTTCATCTACCCATGGAACCCAATGAATATCCCATGGTTAACCCGGGACCCGGAGCGCTTCTGACCTCAATGTCTCCGGATCAACTCATCAACCAGCTCGACAAGGACCTGAATTCTTTTCCTTTTATTCAAGGGGTAAACAACCACATGGGCTCAAAAATGACCACGGTTTCTACCCAGCTATACCAAATTTTTTCTGTTCTGAAAAAACGAAAGCTCTTTTTTATCGACAGCCGTACCACAACCGAGACATTATGCAAACCATCCGCTCATTTATTACAGGTACCTTTTGCGCAAAAGGATGTGTTCCTTGATCATATCCCGGAACCCGATTTTATTCGAAAACAAATACACCGGCTCATACATATTGCCAACAGTCATGGTGAAGCCATCGGCATCGTACACCCCCATGAAGTTGCGTATGATGTTCTTCGTGACATACTCCCTGAATTGAAAAAAAAAGCGATTCTGGTTCATGCTTCCGACGTGGTGCATATTGGAACATAGGGAATTCGCCCCTTAAGCGCCAAGTTATTTTTTGCGCCGGAAGGACTGTGGAAGGTTTAATGAAAAAGATGAACATCGAACATCGAACGTCCAACATCGAATGTTGAATGAAAGACACAAACAAGGGCAAGAATTTCATTAAAAGAACTTTGGGAGACCCAAAGATGGTTAAAACTTATTCAGAAGGTACCATCGATTTTAGTATAATTTGCGGAGCGAAGCGACATCATTATTCGACGTTCGACGTTCAATGTTCGATGTTGGACGTTCATCTTTCAAAACAAACCTGTACGGCATAAATGTAACCAGTGAATGTTTACAAAACAACATAGCGCTTACGCTCCTTCGCCCCAATTAGAATAATGGCCCCGTGGATTTTTGTATGCCATGAATCTACCGTGGATTCAAAGACCCTATTTTCTGAAAAATGAAAAAAGGTATACCACACAAAATACCGTCTATAGACTTTGATTTTAGGCAGTTAGAAATATTTTGCAGAGTGGTTGAGCTAAAAAGCTTTTCAAAAGCCGCTGATGCTGTTTTTCTGGCACAGCCTTCGGTCAGCGAAAGGATCGCCACCCTTGAGTACAGGGTCGGGACTCAACTTCTTGATCGCTTGGGCAGGCAGGTGGTTCCAACTGCGGCAGGCAAACTCCTTTACGAACATGCGTGTTTGTTGCTGGATATGAAAAAGCATGCATGCAATGAGATGCAGGGTTTTCTCGGAACCAAAAAAGGGGAGATTCATATCGGCGGCAGTACCATTCCCGGAGAATATATATTTCCTAAAATATTAGAAAACTTTCGCAAAAAGCATCCGCTTGTGACGGTTGCATTGACGATCTCAGACACGAGTGACATCGAACAACGGGTTATGAATGGTGATTTCGAGCTGGGCGTGGTTGGATCGAAAAGTACGAATGACAGCCTCATATGTCGCGAGCTGTGGAAAGATGAACTGGTATTGGCTATTCCCACCAGGCATAAATGGGCCGGCAAAAATCAAGTTCACTTTGAAGATTTATCTAAAGAACCGTTTATTTTAAGGGAGACCGGTTCGGGCACGCTGAAAATCATCAAAGAGTATCTTAAGGTGCCGCACGCAAAGGAAATCAATACCCTTAATATCGTAGCGCGTTTGGGTTCCTCTACAGCAGTCAAAGAAGGGATAAAGTCGGGACTTGGCATATCGATTCTGTCTTTAAGAGCCCTTGAAACGGAACTTAAAACAGGAATACTTAAGGCTGTAAAAATAGAAAATCTTACCATGCTGCGAAAATTTTATCTGATCAGGGACAAAAGAAGAAACGTTTCACCGTTATGCCGGGCCATGCTCGACTTTTTAGCATCCACTTCCGAAAATTAAGGCAAGCAGGCATTTTAAGGAATCAGAAAACCATGTCACAAATGGCACCGCCGATTTATCTGGATTATAATGGAACAACACCCATGGATGCTCACGTAATAGAGGCCATGGGGCCGTTTTTGGAAAGAGAGTTTGGTAACCCTTCAAGCAGTCACTGGTACGGCATTGTTCCTAAAAAGGCGGTTGAAACCGCACGCAGACAAGTCGCAGGACTTCTGGATTGCAGCCCCGGTGAAATCATATTTACAAGTGGCGGCACTGAATCTAATAACCATGCCATTACGGGAATTGCCCGTGCTTTTCGTGCAAAGGGAAACCACATCATCACAAGCCGGATTGAGCACCCGGCAGTTCTGGAAGTATGCCGCTTTCTGGAAGATTTTGGATTTGAAACAACGTTTCTTCCGGTAGATGAGTATGGGCTTGTAAGTGTGTCGGATGTTGAAAAATCCATCAGACCCGAGACAATCCTGATTACCATTATGCATGCCAACAATGAGGTGGGAACCATTCAACCCATTGAAAAAATTTCCAGAATCGCCAAAGAACACAGTATTGTCATGCACACCGATGCGGCTCAATCCATCGGTAAAATCCCAACGCACGTGAGCAATCTTTGCGTTGATCTTCTGTCTATCGCAGGTCATAAAATATATGCTCCCAAAGGTATCGGCGCCCTTTATATCCGGCAATCCACAACGCCGGAAAAATTCTGCCACGGCGCAGGCCAGGAGATGGGTCTTCGTGCCGGCACTGAAAACGTATTCGGAATTGTCGGTCTGGGAAAGGCCTGTGAAATTGCCGCCCGTGATTTGAAAAAGAGCATGGAACATATGAAAATGTTGCGAGATCGGCTGCATGATGGATTATTTTGTGAGCTTGGACAGATAAAACCAAACGGGCATCCGGATAAACGGCTGCCCAACACCCTGAGTCTTTCCTTTAAAGGGCTTGAGGCCAACAGGATTCTCGAAGAGATCGGGCTTAAGGTGGCGGCTTCCGCCGGTGCGGCCTGCCATTCAGATACCGTGGAAATTTCCCATGTTCTCCAGGCCATGAGTATTCCGTTAGACTGGGCCAAAGGAACCTTGAGGTTCAGTGTAGGACGGATGACCACTGTTGAGCAGATTGATAACGCCGTTCAGGTTGTTGTTCATGCCGTGAAAAAGCTGCAAAGTGCTCCTCAATAACCATTATTCTCAGAGAAAAACCCTCGTGAAAGAAGATGGGGATGTATTTTAAGTCAATCTTTTTTTAGTTTTAATAGATTCCAGTCTTTCAAAAAGTAATAGGAGAGATGAATGAGCTTGAGAATAGGTAGTTTCAATCCTTGTTTTAATGGAATCCGTTCTTCAACC
>CAZBOB010000135.1:0-10062 GCA_964492995.1 uncultured Desulfobacteraceae bacterium
GATGTAGTTTAATGTATTGATGTAGTTTAATGTATTAAGGTAAAGATGTGCCGAACTATCATACAGGTTTTCAGCATTTCTCTTTAAGAAAAAACCTATTTGTCGAGTACTCATGCAAAGTTAACACAAATTGAAATTATTAAATAAACTTGGTTTTAGGAGAAATATTAAGCTTTATGGAGGCAACACCTACTACAAATAAGCTACCGTCGCAAAATAAAAAATATTTTTCGACACTTACCGAAGCTTTAGATTACGCCGCCCAAGGACAAACCGGATACAACTTTTATTCTGGCGGGGGCAAGCTGTATGCAGTCCTTTCCTACGCAGAACTGCAAAAAGAAGCCCGAATGCTGGCACGAAGGCTTATCAATCTGGATGCAACCCGAGGCTCGCGGGTGGCGCTTGTGGCAAATACGCATCCGGACTTCGTTCGCTTTTTCTTTGCCTGCCAATATGCAGGGTTAACACCTGTTCCGCTGCCGGCTCAGATCCAACTAGGCAGTCGCGAGGCATACATTACTCAGCTTGAGCGATTACTTTTGACCTGTCAGCCGAAACTTGCCATGGCTACTGATGATTTTCTGCCCTTTTTAACCGAAGCTGTCGCAAAATTGAATGTCCGTTTTATGGGAAGCCCGCAAGACTATGATAAGCTTCCGGAATCCAATACCCCATTACATCCCATGGGTTCAACGGAGTTGGCTTATCTGCAATATACTTCGGGCAGCACCCGCTTTCCGCGAGGCGTAATGATCACCCAGAAAGCGGTTCTAAGCAACCTGTTGTCAATCATTAAATATGGTGTCAAGCTTCGATCCGGTGATCGTGCCGTATCCTGGCTTCCTTATTTTCACGACATGGGATTGGTGGGCCTGCTGCTGGCCCCGATGGCCGGCCAAATATCTGTCGATTATCTGAGTAGCCGGGATTTTGCCATGCGTCCCCGTTTATGGCTGAAACTCATGTCCGAAAATCGGGGGACGATATCCTTCAGCCCGCCGTTTGGCTATGAGTTGACGGCATGGCGCCTTCGGGCAGATGAAGTGCGTAACTACGACCTGCGCGCATGGCGGGTGGCCGGTGTGGGTGCGGAAATGATTCGCACCGACTCGCTTGAGCATTTTGCCGATCTTCTAAAACCCAGTGGTTTCGACAAGCGTGCGTTTTTACCGTGTTACGGGATGGCGGAATGTTCCCTTGCAGTATGCTTCGGGCCACTGGGTAAAGGCCTGCAGACGGATCACGTTGATACCAATCTCCTTACAAAACAGCAAAAAGCTGTGCCTGTCAACCCCGATACAGGGAATGGAAAATCAAATATCTTTGCCAATTGTGGATTACCGCTTCCCGGGTATGAATTAGAGGTTCGGGACTCAACGGGGCGGTTAATCCCGGAGCGCCAATGCGGCACCCTCCATGTCCGTGGACCCAGCATTATGTCCGGCTACTTTGGAGATCTTAAAACCACTCAGAGCGTTATTTCTCCGGGCGGCTGGCTAAATACCGGAGATCTGGCCTATCAAATCGGGGATAGTGTTGTCATCACAGGGCGGGAAAAAGATCTGATTATCATCAATGGCCGCAACATTTGGCCACAGGATATTGAGTACCTGGCGGAATTACAGCCGGAAATAAGGATAAGAGATACGTCGGCCTTCTCGTTAGCGGACTCGAATGGTAAAGAACTGGCCGTTCTTATGGTACAGTGCCGTGAATCCGACAAACAGAGACTCACTGACCTGAAAAAGCGATTACATCGGCTGATCTTTGAGGAGTTGGGCATTGACTGCATAATTGAATTCGTACCTCGAAACACTTTAAGCCATACTACGTCTGGAAAGCCATCTCGCTATAGAGCACGAAAGGAGTATCTGAAGCGGATTGCGGCTAATCAATCAGAAATTCGCAACGCACAGCATTATACCACATAATTATGCGGGGCTGGCGTAAATGTGTTAATATCGCCAAAACAGGCGAATACTGAAAAGTTTTATGTCTCGGACGATTGTAATAACTGGTGCGACGGGATTCATCGGCAGTGTGTTGGCCCGACGGCTGGCATCTACCGATTGGCAGATTCGGGCATTGGTTCGCCCCACGTCGATTCACAAGCAACCGAGTGAAATTGCGTCAGAGTGGATTACAGGTGACCTTGAAGACATGGGAAGCCTCCGGCGTCTGGTTGGCGGTGCAGAAGCGGTTGTGCACTGCGCAGGAACCGTTCGCGGTATCCATCAGTTGAATTTCGAACGTACAAATGTTGATGGCGTGGCAAGATTGGTGCGAGCGGCAACTGAACAGCACCCCAAACCGCGCTTTTTATTAATATCCTCTCTGGCTGCACGGGAGCCGGACCTTTCGTATTATGCTGCAAGTAAACGAAAGGGGGAAAAAGCACTGGCATCTAAATCAGGTGGAATGCCATGGGTCATTTTTCGACCTCCTGTAGTTTATGGACCCGGAGATCGCGAAATGCTTCCGCTTTTTCAATGGATGCAGAGAGGAATCACACCGATAATCGGATCCGACAAAAGCCGTATTTCCCTCCTATACGTGACGGATTTGGCAGAAGCGATTGTTTACTGGCTGCATCGAGGGAAGCGTTCTCTTTGTTTTTATGAACTGCATGACGGACATACGGGCGGTTACATGTGGCAAGATGTAATAGATGCCGTTGCGCGCTTGAACGGCAGACCCATATACCGAGTAAAGATTCCGGTATCTTTTGTAAAACTTGTGGCATCGCTTAATCTAATGGCGGCACGGGTTTTTGGCCGCGCACCAATGCTGACTCCCGGAAAGGTCAGAGAACTGACCCATCCCAACTGGATTTGTGATAATACGGCATTAAACAGTGACACGGGTTGGACCCCGAAAGTTACACTGGAAGAAGGCCTGCGCCGAACGTTACGGCAAAACGATATTGTAATTCGCACAGCTAAATTTTAGAAAATAAAAGAAAGTTAAATCCCATGCAAGCAAACGGAGAGGTGTTGCAGCAAATTCTTGATATACTGAAACCATTAGTGCCGGATGGCCTTGAGATTACATCAGAGACGGCTCTGGTGGCTGACTTGGGCCTCGATTCCTTGAAAGTTATGAAAATTTTGGAAAACCTGGAAGACAGCTTTGATATTTCGATACCCATAAATATACTTTCGAATGTTCGCACTGTGAGAGATTTAGAACTACAAATCCAAAAAATTAATTGGGAATAGATCGTTATGGGCATCTTTGACAAATTTCAACAACTGGCTGAAGCCCGCGAGGCGATGGAGGAAAATTGCGGCGACTTTTTTAAGATCGTCATGGAGGATATTATTTCAGGTACCGAAGCCGTTGTGAACGGCCGTACCGTGCTCCTCGCCGGAAGTAATAATTATTTAGGTATGACGTTTAATGCGGAATGTATTCGGGCAGCGTGCCAGGCAGTTCAAAGAGAGGGTACCGGCACAACCGGGTCACGGATGGCCAATGGGACATTCTCAGGGCACGTGGCTTTAGAGCAAGAACTGTCCGATTTTTTTAATCGTCTCAACACCATTGTGTTTTCAACCGGTTATATTGCCAACCTGGCAATGCTGTCAACCGTGGTGGGCTCCGGAGAAGTCATTCTTTTAGATGCTGATTGCCATGCCAGCATATATGATGGGTGTCGGTTGGGGGATGCCGAAGTTGTTCGCTTCCGGCATAACGATGCAAATGATCTGGAAAAGCGCTTGCGACGGCTCACAAAACGAAATACAAATGTCTTAATCGTTGTCGAAGGTCTTTACAGTATGCTGGGAGACCGGGCGCCATTGGCAGATATCGCCACTTTGAAAAATAAGTATGGGGCGTATCTACTGGTAGATGAAGCACATTCTTTGGGAGTCCTCGGACCAAACGGTCGTGGGTTGGCCGAGGAAACGGGTGTTGAAAACAGCGTTGATTTCGTAGTCGGTACATTCAGCAAAAGCCTGGGTGCGATTGGCGGCTTTTGCACCAGCAACCATCCGGAACTTAATCTTGTTCGCTATGCGAGCAGGTCCTATGTGTTTACCGCATCATCATCTCCATCAATCATTGCATCCACCCGCACGGCGCTGCGGATAATGCGTTCACAGCCAGAGCTGCGACGCCGGCTCTGGGATAATGCCAATTTACTACATCAACGGCTAAAAGATTTTGATTTTTGTGTTGGACCGGAAGCGAGCCCCATTATTGCAGTCCGCTATGAAAACGCGGAAGAAGCGTTTGCAATTTGGAATGGGCTATTGGAACGCGGCGTTTATGTAAATATGGTATTACCGCCGGCTACGCCTGACGGGGGGGCACTGCTTCGCTGTAGCCTGAGTGCCGCACACACAAGGGAACAGGTGGACAAAATCGGCGATGCTTTTGCTGCCTTAAGATAAACTCTCGATACGGCCTGCCAGCCATCTCCGCAATTAAAAATAAGAATCAGACACTTCAGTCATGCGCCTACTCATCACCTTAATCCGCCGTTATCCTGTTCAAAGTACCTTTACACTTGTTGCCCTGCTTTTTGCAGGTATCGCCGAAGGTTTTGGTATGTCCATGCTGTTGCCGTTGCTGGGTATTGCCATAGACACCCCCAGCGGGTCCGCCGTCTCTTCATATGCATCCAAATCCGCACTTGAACAGGCAATAACCGGCTTTTTTGGAACCATAGGAATGACGCCAACGGTCGGTCTTTTGCTGATTATTTTTGTCTTGAGCATTTTATTGAAAGCCGTGATGGTTTTGATAGCCAATAAACGGGTCGGATACATGGTTGCTCAGGTGGCGACCGATCTTCGTTTGGATCTTATTCGCGCTTTGTTTGCAACTCGCTGGGAATATTATGTCCATCAGCCGATCGGTCGATTCACCAATGCTTTTGCCACGGAGGCCAGCCGATCTGCCGATGCTTACCTGTATGGCATCCGGACAATAGCATCTCTTTTGTACGCCGTTGTATACGGAATTGTGGCCATGATGCTGTCATGGAAGGCAACCCTGATAACCTTAAGTGCCGGATCAATTATATTATATGCCCTTCAATATCTTGTAATAAAAGCCAGAAAAGCCGGCAAACGCCAAACCAGCCTGCTTAAATCGTCGCTTTCCATTTTAACCGATACGCTTCAGTCAATCAAACCGCTTAAAGCTATGGGCCGGGAAAACATGGCGGATTCGGTGCTGCAAAGAAAAACCATAAGCCTTAACAAGGCCTTACAGAAGCAGGTTTTCAGTAAGGAAGCCATGCGCGCGCTTCAGGAACCTTTGCTTACTATTTTTTTTGCTTTTGGACTTTATGTGGCGCTGATATGGTGGAAACTGCCGCTTTCCAATGTTTTAATTATGGTCTATATGCTGGCGAAGATATTAAAAACGCTTCAAAAAGCCCAAAAGGACTACCAGTTCATGGCAATTTGTGAAAGCGCCTATTGGTCACTGTGGTCAAAAGTTGAAGAAGCTCAGAAGGAACATGAAAATTCTATTGGAACTATCCAACCTTCTTTTAAACATTCAATACGTTTTGAAGGGGTAAGTTTTTCCTATGAAAAGCGCTTTATCCTTAAAAATGTATCATTATCATTTCCCAGGGGATCATTCACGGCAATCATCGGGCCCTCAGGCGCAGGAAAAACGACCATTGTTGACTTGATCATTGGTCTTCTTATGCCGCAGGAAGGTCAGATATGGATCGACGATATTTCCCTGGCCGAGGTGGACATCAGGACATGGCGTCGAATGATTGGTTATGTGCCTCAGGAAACGCTGCTTTTGAATGATACAGTGCTTGTTAATGTGACACTGGGCGATGCGAAATTTACTGAAAAAGATGTGGAACATGCCCTGCGTGATGCGGGTGCATGGGATTTTGTCAACAAAATGCAAGACGGAATATATAGCTTCGTTGGCGAACGGGGTGGTATTCTTTCAGGCGGTCAACGTCAGCGGATTACCATCGCGCGGGCCCTGGTGCACAAACCGCAACTGTTGATTCTGGATGAAGCGACCAGCGCGTTGGATCCTGCCAGTGAAGCGGATATTTGCGAAACCCTGCGTCAACTGAGAGGAAAACTCACAATTCTGGCAATTTCACATCAAAACGCCTTTTTAAATGCAACAGATAGAGCTTACCGATTAGACGATGGCATCGCCCAATTTTTAGAAAAACACGGACAGAAAGGACAACCGGTCTCAATATCGGTCTGATTCCACAGGAATCGCTGCAACCGATCATTTTTTGCATATTATTGAAAGCAAAGAAAAAAGTCGTGTAATCCAGTTCCTTACTCATATTGACGGTATACAGCGATATAAAAATGAGTTGCAACAGGCTATCGCAAACCTTTGATAGTCGCAAACAGACGATTCATTAGGGGTTATACAATATGAAAAATATTTCACGCAACAATTAAGTAATTCTGAAATATATAATACTTTACAAGAACTTGTGGGTTATTATTGAGCTGCCTTCAAAATGAAAAATGATACAACCTTTTTGTAAAGACAATATAACCTCCTTTGAGGGCTTGTGATTTGCAGCCCACATTAACTATCCGTTTACCATTGTCAGTAATGATTTTTTATGGGCATCAGAAATTCTATCTTCTTGAAGAATTAATTGATTGTATTTCTCCTCTCCATAACTCTCGATGCTTTTAATCTCTTTGTTTGTAAGATCAATAATGAATTTTGACTGCTGATAAAAATGTATAAACATTGCAGTCAGATTAACAGTCATTTCAATTGCCCTTAGATTTTTGAAAATAACTGTCAAAAGCATTTTCCAATAGAGCCATCCAGTTGTTTTATTAAATCCCACTTTTATGCAAATCTTTAAAAATGCCTTTATGGATTTCAACATTGTCCCAATAGTTGGTCTATATTTATAAACTGGTTTTAAATTAAGACTGGTATAAATGACTCTTTCATAATAGCGCTTTGGTTCATATATGTATTTGATAACCTGGATATAATCCTTCAAAACATCGATCCTGGGTCTTGCAGTGATAAAGTTTAAACCACTCGTCATTTGATCTATTTGAATATTGGTATCCCTTAGTATTGAACCCTCTTCAAACAACCTCCCTTCCCTTTTCAAGCGCCTTGTTAATTGTGTATTTGGTAATGCGTACAGCTTTCCAAGCATAGCCATACATATCCCTGAATCTTGAATACATCTAATCATGTGTTCGGCTATTTGGTCACTTTCATTATCAAAGCCAATAATGAAACCTCCATTAACAATCATACCGTAAGAATAAATTTTATTTATAGTTTTGGCAATAGGTTTGTTTATATTGATTTTCTTGTTTATCAATTTTAATACTTCATCTTCTGGTGTCTCAATGCCTATGAAGACGAATCTAAAATCCACATCCTGCATCATTTGCAAAAGATTTTCATCATCTGCCAGATTTAACGAAGATTCAGTCGAAAAATAAAAAGGATAATTGTTTGCTTCAGACCACTGTCTGATAGCAGGCAAGAGTTTTATAACATTCTTTTTGTTTCCAATAAAATTGTCATCAACAAAATCAATATGACCCCTATAGCCGAGATCATAAAGAGTTTGGAGTTCTTTAATGATTTGCTCGGGAGTTTTTGTTCGGGATTTCCTGCCATAAAGTTCAATAATGTCACAAAACTCACAATTAAAGGGACAGCCACGAGAATACTGTATGCCCGCCTGGATATAATCTTTAAATCGTATTAAATCAAACCTGGGGACTACTGCTTTAGTCATATCTGCCTTTTCATCTGACTTGTATTCGCCGCTCTTGCAGCCTTTTTCCAAATCTTGTATGAACATGGGAATGGTAACCTCACCCTCACCATGTACAAGGTAATCTGCAGACTGATACAAATTCGGTTGAGATGACGGGTCGGGTCCACCAACAACAACGGGACAACCATATTGATGCGCTTTATCGATGATAGAAATCATACTTTGTTGCTGAGGTAGCATACCTCCAATACAAACAATATCTGACCACTTAAAGTGCTCATTCAGGAGGAGTTCTACATTTGCATCGACCAATTTAAATTCCCACTGCTGTGGTAACAACGCCGCTACTGTCATTAGACCTAATGGTGCAGCTGGATATTTTGCTCCTACTAGTTTGCATACATCAACGTAATTCCAAAAACTAAATGCTGAAAATTCTGACTGCACCATAAGACACCTGGTTCCTTTTTCCAATAAATTTTTCATATGTTATCTTTCAATTCTTATGTAAGAATTTTTAATAAAAGGAGCTTGGTAAATGAATTTGTCGAAATCAAAACGGGCGCCTTTGTAGTCCATTTCAAAACCGCCATCGCATATGGGGTCCGTATAGGCAACGGTCTCAAAACCGGAATATGCATGATAATTGTTTAACATTCTGTTTTTATAATCTATTTTATGATTTATGCGTAGGCTCTATAGCAATTTTGATTAGTGATGTTTTCGTTGCCAAAATTAGGTTGATTCAGCTCCGGTTAAGCCCTTAGATTGCAAGAGAAATTCTGCAAGCTTGAAATCAAGCTCGGTATCAATGTTTACCATGGATTCATCAATTATGACAAAAGAAGTTCGGTCACCCATAATGTTTTTTTTATTGAGGATACAATCTCTGGTCATGGCGTACGCTACGCCGTTTCTGTGGTATACTGGCGCAAGCTGCTGCCTGGCAATTATGTTCGCCCCGGCCGGGTCATAATAATCCAGGTTGTCCTTTCGAATTACAAGCTGCTTCAATGGATGTGCCTTTGAGTCGGTCTTGCTGACTGTCCATACTGCATCGTATCTGCCTTTGATCAGTTTCTGCACTGTTTCGGTGACATGTTCGGCCTCTCGGAAGGGAGCGGTCGGTTGCAGCATGACGACAACATCATATTCTTTGTTATCAATCTTTTCACATTCCAACAAGGCATGTTGCAGGACATGCCAATCGGCAACCATGTCTTCGGATAGTTTCTCAGGACGTATGAAGGGAACGTCTAATCCGGATCTTTCGGCAATCCTGGCTATTTCCGGATGATCTGTAGAGACAATTGCCCTGTCCACATAAGGAAGTTGTTTTACCACACGTCCCACCAGGGAAACAAGCGGCACGCCGTTTATGGTTTTGATATTTTTAAGATTTACCCCTTTACTACCACCGCGTGCGGGCACCACCACCAGTATGGTCTTGTTTTCAAGCACCGATTATATCCTTTTGTCAAATTTGATATACTGTGACTGCTAAAAAAACCCTGCCTCACAGATTATCCATGACACTCCCGAGATCCTCGAATCGAAACTGTTCGGTAACAAAGAGAAAAGGGCATCCGTTTTCCATTGCTGATTTTCTATCGGATTCCCCATCTCCGATGACGAGCACCTGATCACTTCTCAACTTTTCCAATGCGATGATACGCCGGAGTGTCTCGGGCTTTTCATGGGGATATCCAAATACGTCACGAAAATAACCATCCCATTTTCTGAATTGAATGATCTCTTTCAAATGGGCGTCCGGGGTGGTTGAGCTCACGTAAAGTCCGTATGCCGGCGCAAACTTTTTGAGCGCCTCTTCTGCTCCTGCCTTTTCCGGACACGTCTTTGTCCCTGCCACAACAATTTCGTTGTAACGCTCGGCCAGCTCTTTGACTTTCTCCTTCAGGGAATCCTTTTCCCTGACCCCAAGCCTTCGAAGAATCTCTTCCAGAATGACGTAACGGATTTGCTCGAAGATGTCGGAAATAACCGCACGAATTATTCGGGCATGGCGATCATCTGTGGGGAAGAGTTCAAAATACGCGTCGTATTTCAGCTGGTTTGAGTCAATAAGCGTTCCATCAAAGTCAAAAACAATCGCGTGTATTCGCATCTTAAAATCTCATAAATCAACAAACTCATTTATGCTGCACTTTCCGAATTTGCTCTTTGCAGCCATTACTGCCATGCTCAAAGCAACTTGTCAAACAAATTTGCAAGTTTTCAATAAGTTCTGGTGTATTAAATAAGCGTTTCGGAACTTCTACAATTTATTGAATATAAAGCTATTCTTTAGACTTATATTTTTAACTCGGACATGG
>CAZBOB010000136.1:0-9677 GCA_964492995.1 uncultured Desulfobacteraceae bacterium
ATTTAAAAAACTGCTCCGGTTCTGTCATGGAACTCGGCTCCCGGGTATATTCGGTGGGCACGGTTCCTTCTTTGAAGCATTCAAAAATGGTCTTTTTCGATTCGGGTATGGGTAACAGACCGGTTTCGGCATCGATTTTAGAAAAGACCACGCCTTCGGGAACCTGAAATACTCTAATGGGTTTGCCTTCCAGTACTTTCCGGACAAAACCGAGCCATATGGGGCTTGCAGCCCTGGAACCGGTTTCGGACTTTCCAAGGGAGTCCTCATCATCAAAACCCACCCATGTTCCGGTTGTATACCGTGGTGTGTATCCTACAAACCAGGCATCATGAAGATGGTTTGTTGTACCGGTTTTGCCTGCCACGGGCCGGTTCAATGCTTTGAGCCTGTGTCCGGTTCCGTACTTGACCACACCCTCAAGAAGATTGGTCATGATATAGGCTGTATTTTTTTCGATGACATTTTCTCTGACAGGACTCGATTCCTCGATCACATTTCCGTCTCTGTCCACAATCTTTGTTATAAAGACAGGACTTACAAGATAGCCACTATTGTTAAAAACCGAATAAGCCCTGACAAGCTCCAGCAAAGACACACCTGAAGATCCCAAAGCTATTGAAAGATCCCTGTTCAATTTTGACTCGATTCCAAGTTTTCTGGCATAATCTATAGCATAATCGATACCGATATCTCTTAAAATTTTTATGGTTACCACATTGCGTGATTTTGCAAGGGCATTGCGAAAAAGTGTGGGACCATAAAATTTTTCCTTGTAGTTTCTGGGTTTCCACGTAAAGTCATGTTCCGTATCCTGATACACAATCGGTGAATCGATAATCATGGTTGCAGGGGTATATCCCTTGTCAAGCGCTGCTGCATATATTATGGGTTTAAACGCTGAACCCGGCTGCCGCCTCGACTGGACGGCCCTGTTGAACTGACTCTCTCTAAAATCCCTTCCACCGACCATTACTTTCACATAACCGGTTTCCGACTCGATACTCAGCAGGGCGGCTTGAGCCTTTGGAACCTGTTCCAGGTCAAGCCACCATCGGTTTGTATTAAAAATTTTATTTTTAACCTTAACATGTATAACATCACCCACGGACAAAACCTCTCCGGGATGTTGAACTCTGGTTTCGAAATAGGCAATCTCCGGATCAGGTTTTCTTGCCCAGCGCATATCCTCAATTCTTATTATTCCCAAAGTATTGCCTATTCGAACCACTACCGTATCATTCTTGTTATTTACCTCTATCACAACGCCTTCTGTGATCTTTCCCTCTTCAAGGGGTGCTTTTTCCAGCTCAGTCTGAAGCTCTTTTGAAAACGATTCGATCTCTTCCGGCTGTAAATGCTTTATCGGACCCCGATACCCCTGGCGTTTATCCAGAGCATATAGTCCCTTTTCTATTTCTCCGCGTGCAATCTTTTGCATTTCAATATTCACCGCAGCATAAATTTTGAGCCCTTTCTTGTACAAGATGTCGTCACCGTATTTTTTTGCGATATGACGCCTGATGTGCTCGGTATAAACGGGGACTTCTTCTATATACCAGTTTTTCCTTGGTTTAATATCAAGCTCTTTATTGATTGCTTCCGTAGCTTGAATATTGGTTATAAACCCTTCCTCAACCATCCTGTTTAAAACATATATCTGACGCTGCTTTGCCCTTTCCGGATATCTGAAGGGAGAGTATCTGCTCGGCGCCTGGGGCAGGCCGGCTAAGATAGCACATTCTGCCAGGTTCAATTCCTGAGCAGATTTTCCGAAATAATTCTCAGAAGCAGCTTCCACCCCATATGCTCCATGCCCCAGATAAATCTGATTTAAATACAGAAAAAGAATTTCATTCTTTGCAAATTTCTTATCAATGCGGTATGCAAGAATAGCCTCTTTTATTTTGCGGGAATAACTTCTTTCCGGTGTCAAGAAAAACGATTTTGTAACCTGCTGGGTAATGGTACTGCCGCCCTGAACGATGGCTCCGGCCTCAATGTTCTTGAAAAATGCCCTGACAATACTCAAAAGATCTATTCCTTTGTGTTTATGAAATCTTGCATCCTCCGCAGCAATAAAAGCTTTCTTAAGCATTTCAGACATTTGGGATAGAGGGATCACAATTCTCCGTTCTTTAAAAAATTCAGCGATCTTTCGGGTGTCGTCTGAATACACAGTTGTGATTATAGAAGGCCGGTAATCTTTTAGTGAAGATATTTTGGGAAGATTTCCGCCGAGGTAAAAATAAACCCCGACAAGCCCACAAATACTTGATATAACAATAAATACAGAGACCAAAAGAAAATATCGGACAATTTTTAAAAAAATGTCCCTCTGGTCTCGCCGGGCTCGTTTCTTGAGTATCTGAGAAGTTTTTTTGTGTTTTGGCATAATTTCTATACCGTTAACTGATCAAACTCGTGCGTTTTGGCCGTATTGTTTCATAAACTTAAATTTTTATTAAATATCAAATATCGATCTGTTACGCAAGGTGCTTGACAGCCCCAAAATTTATCACCTGTTTTACTCATTACCGCAATTGTCAAAATTCAACAAATCTCTTTACATGGTTGTTCATTTGCAATACATGATAATAAACTAACTTGTGCCCATCCATAAATCTATATTGTGCACAAATTAAGTTCAACTCAATTCAAGTGCCTTGTATATTGGAAATTAAATAAAAACTTAACACCTTATCCGGCATTGTTCCGCCAAGGTTTGGCAGCGGAGCCATATAATGTCGCTTAGCGCCTAAAGGAGGAAGAGTGATGAATACTGATTTGCCTGTTTCCTTAAAAGCCGTGGACCGCATTGAAATTCTAACCCTTATAGACAATTATATTGATCTCTTGCTGCAGCCCTCTGAAATTATCACCCGTCCCCCACTGGCAAAGGACGGCAACATTCTGGATGACACCCTTCTGGCAGAACATGGGCTGTCCCTTCTGATCACAGTAACTCAAGGAGAAATGAAACACACCATCCTGTTCGACACCGGTTACACCAAGGTCGGAGTGCTCCACAATATTGAACAACTGGGAATAAATATCGAGGAGATAGAATCGATTGTCATAAGCCATGGTCACATGGACCACACAGGTTCCCTTTACGGCATTCTCGACAAAATACCCGGGACGATTCCCCTGGTGGTTCATCCCGGCGCATTTGAATATCCTCGCTATACCCGTACACCGGATGGCAGCAAGCGCCTTTTTCCCCGAACTTTGATAAAAAATGAGCTTGAACAGAAAAATATTGAACTCGTGGAAAGCAAATCACCGACCCTGATCGCCGATGATATGATCATGGTAACCGGAGAAGTAGAACGTACAACGGAATTTGAAAAGGGAATGCCCAATGCCCTTATAGAAAAAGACGGAGAATTGGTGTTTGATCCGTTTGCCGACGATCAGTCCATTGTCGTTAAACTCAACGGAAAAGGTCTGGTAGTGATTTCCGGATGTGCCCATGCAGGTATTATTAATACGATTATGTTTGCACAGAAAACAACCGGGGAAAACAACATTAAAGCAGTGATGGGAGGATTCCATCTTTCCGGACCATTTTTTGAGAAAATTCATGACAAGACTATTGCGGAATTTAAAAAGTTGGATCCCGAAGTGTTAATACCCATGCATTGTACCGGCTGGAAAGCCATCCAGCGATTACAAAAAGAGTTTCCGTCAAGTTTTGCGCTCAACAGTGTAGGGTCTAAGATAACGCTTTCGTAATGCACCATCACTTTCGAACCCTGGCAGATCCACGTTAAAACGTTGTTCGAAATTTTTAACATGAAAAACTTGCCAAAAAGCCACCGAAACTTTTTTTTATCGTTTATCAGATGCTGCTGCATCATTTTTTGCTTATCGTTACTTGTTTTCTGGAGCAACACGAGTTTAGCCGCAACCATTAAAATCGGCGAGATCATCCCTCTTTCCGGCGGGCTGGCAAAAAATGGTATCGAGATCCATCAGGGGATCGAGGTTGCTGTGGCCGAGGCCAATGAGGCCGGGGGTATCGGCGGCAAGCAGCTGCAGCTGATCTCACGCGATGATCAGAGCCGGCCGGATGTGGCCATCTCCAGGGCTGAAGAATTGTGCTCCTGGGAAAAGGTGGCTGCGCTTACCGGCGGTTATGTCGATTCCCTGGTAGGGCCTATCGCTGCAGTGGCTAAAAAATACCGGATTCCTTATGTAGCCAGTGCCAGTTTGCAAAAGGAGCTGACACAGTGTAAAAATCCATACTTTTTCAGAGTTTCCCGGCTTCAGGACTTTGTTGAACCACTCTGTGGAATCCTCACCCAACGTTTTAAGCCCCAACATCTGGCCATTTTGCACGCCGCCACCCCCGGATCTGTAGAACTGGCCCGAGACCTTGAACGTTGTCTTAAGACTCATGGCCTTAATGTAAAACTGATTGAAAAATTCCGTCCGGGCACACCTGATTTTACACCGCTTATAGCCAAACTGGCCGGTATGAACATTGACGTTATCGTTTCAGGCGGCTTTACACCGGATCATATCCTTCTGGTGCGCCAGCTCAAAGAAAACAAAATATCACCCAAAGCATATATCGGCCCATTCGGCATTGCATATGAAAGTTTTATAAAAACAATGGGTAAAGATGCCGACTATCTTTACAGCACTTGTGCCTGGAATCCGGGAATTACCGAACCCGGTACGGAAGCAGCCTCTATAGCCTTTATTCAAAGATTTAGCCGAATGTTCAAACAGCAGCCGAACACCACCAACATGCACGGTTACACCTCTGCCCGAGCTCTGATTTCGGCCATGCAGGCAGTGTTGCATAACGGCCTGCCCCTAACCGGTGATAATATTCGCATCGCATTGACAAAACTTGACTTGGTTCTGCCCATGGAGCATCTTGCTTTTGACAAAACCGGAGACCCTCTCCATTACAAACATATGGTTGTCCAGATTCAGAAAGAAAAACTTGTGGTTGTCTATCCATCTGATCGAGCCGCCGGGCAGCCGGTTTATCCAATGCCGCCATGGGATCAAAGATAGCTTATGTGGACTACGGTTCTGGTTTCGGGCATATCTATTGGCTCCTTTTATATCCTGATAGCACTTGGATTTGCACTGATCTTTGGAGTCACTCGCTATTTTAATCTGGCCCATGGCGAGCTGGTGGTATTAGCCGGCTATGTGGCCTACTGGCTCTGGAAAGTTTATGCGTTGTCCTTTGTGTTAACATTTCCGGTCGCCATTCTGGTTTTATTTTTGATATGCCTGGGGCTCAAACGCCTATTTGCCCGGCTCAGTGAACCGCTGGAGTTAAATTCCATCGTGCTGAGTTTCGGAATGGCCATTGTAATCCAGAACAGTATGCTTTTCCTTTTTTCCGGTAATTATCAGCTTATTCGCATTCCAACCTTAAATAAGGGTTTCCACTTCCATGGGGTTTATATGAGTTATGGTCAACTCACTCTGTTTCTATTGTCCCTGATTGTGATTTTCTTGCTTTATATACTTATGTACCGAACGTATCTGGGAAAGGCGCTGAGAGCCACGATCCAGGATAAGGAGGCGGCCGCTCTGGCAGGAATTAACGTGACGATCATGGGAACACTTGCTTTTTGCCTCGGTGCTGTCCTTATCGGTCTGGCAGGACCGCTTTACGGCTGCACACACTATCTTTATCCGTCAACCGGACATGAAGTCACTTTGCTGGCCATTACCATTACAATTTTTGCCGGTGTGGGCCGCCTTAGTGGAATTATCCTGGCAGGCTGGATTCTAGGACTGGCTGAATCTTTTACCGTAATACTCTGCGGATCCAGCTGGCGTGAGATGGTTACGGCCGTTTTATTACTCATAGTGCTGGCGTTCAAGCCTTATGGCATTCTTGGAAATAGAGAACGATGAGCTGTTATCGAACATATAATGATTGATATTTAAGTAAAAAGTAAAAAGTTAAACGTGAAAGGTCTATATGTTGTGTAATATTAGCTCTTAACATATCAAATGTAGTCATTTTACATTTCACGTTTCACTTTTTACGAGATCATCATGATTAATTCAACAAAAAAAAATTCTCGATACGGCTTCAATAAGGGGTTAACGCCGGATAAAATCAGTCTTTTAATGGGTCTATTCCTTTTGTTGCTACTTCCACTTCTGGTTCGGCACAATGACTATATTCTTCAGGTCTTTACCCATGCCCTGCTCCTGGCTACCCTGGCACTTGCCTGGAACATTCTGGGTTTAAGCGGTTCGATTTCCCTTGGACACGCCGCTTTTTTCGGTTCCGGCGCCTATGCTTCGGCCCTTTTAAGTCTTAATTTGGGTCTGTCTCTCTGGATCACCATTCCTTTAGCCGGGTTTATAGCCACGGGACTCGGTTTTATTATGGGTCTGATCTGCATGCGCCTGAGAGGTGCTTATTTTGCCCTGGCAACCCTGGCCTTTATAGAAATCCCCAGAGTTATTACCGATAACTGGGATGAAGTGACCCGCGGTTCTTTGGGACTGGTAGGCCTGCCGGGATTTCCCTCCCTGAACCTGGGTACATGGCATATCGATTTTTATTCCAGTTTCACGGCCTCTTATTATATTGTGTTTATTTATTTTCTTTTATTACTGGGCGTGGTGGGATTTATATTTCGTTCCAATCTTGGTCTGGCACTTCAGGCCATCCGCGAAGAGGAAATCGCTTCCGAAGCCGTCGGCATTCGCGCGAACAGCCTTCGATTGTTCTCTATGCTGCTCAGTGCCTTTTTCACCGGAATCAGCGGTGCCTGTTATGCACATCTGGTCCGATATATTAACCCGGGACTGGTCTATGGACTTCATTTTTCCGCCATACCCATGATCTTTGCTATTTGCGGGGGCCGGTTCACCATTATAGGACCTGCTCTGGCAGCGCTAATTATTTATCCCTTGGATCAATTCATTTTTCACCCCCTGATTCCGGCAGGACATGAGTTCCTGTATGGGGCGGTGCTCATCTTTGCTGTTCTATTCATGCCGACAGGGTTCTGGGGAAATATACATGGAACAACGAATCGAACCCTCCGTGCCAAATAATCCGTTTTGGTTATTGGAATTTGGATTTTATTTACTATCTAGATAGTCCCTTACCCATGCCAGAGCCTCGGACCTGCTTTTTATTTTATTTGTTAATTTTTCTTCTTGCACAAGGTTTAGAATTGTTTTGAATTCCGGTGAAGGGATAAGCCCGAATTCATGAATAAGGTCACGGCCTGTAATCAGCGGCGGTTCCTTGATTTTGGGTTTAAAACTATAAAAAAAATTATGAATCATCTCTTTTACAAACCCTATGAAGACCTTGTTTATTTGATTTGGCTTGTCTCGTTTTGCCATGATATCAGCAATGGTATGCAACAGCAGGGCAGGTGTGTTGTCTCCGCATTTTTTAAAGAAACGGGTTACCCCTTTATGGGTTAACGTTTTTTTCTGCATGGCCGTGAAAAGAAAGAGCGGATTTAAATGGTTACGGATAATAAAATCGACGAACCGCTTTTCACGATTGGAAAGTCTCAACTTTTGGCTGATTTTTTGAGCCAGATCGGCACTTTGCCGGGAATGGCCGTAGAAATGGATTTTTCCCCTGTTATCTATGGTTTTAGCCCAGGGCTTGCCCAGGTCATGCAGCAGAATTGCATATTTAAGGAGCATGGTTTTTTCTTCATCAAGATATTGCCGGATCTGGATGCAAGTATCCGGCAATATCTTGTCCGGATCGTTGAGTATGGTTTCAAGATGGTAATAAGCTTTCATTGTATGCTCAAACACGTCATAAAGATGATGGCTGTTTTGAAAACATCCTTTTAACCGGTCAAGATCTGGGAAAATGGCGGTTAAAAGACCGGCGTCAGCCATTTGGGAAAGATAATGATATGATTTCGACGTGCCCAGCATTTTGAAAATTTCTTCCCGTATCCGCTCACCGGCTGAATTTTGTATGAGTTTTGCATTAGCTTTTATAATGGAAGCAGTCTGTAATTCTATTTCAAAATCCAAGCATGCACCGATTCTATAAGCCCGTATCAAACGGATCGGATCTTTTTTAAAAACATCTGCTGAAACCATGCGAACTTTTTTATCGGCCAGATCCCGAAGACCCCCCAGGCAGTCGATAATTTCTCCTGAAGAAAGATCATATGCCATGGCATTGATGGTAAAATCCCTTTTTTTAAGGTCGTCTTCTATGAAAGAGCCGTTTAAAGAGGTTATATCAAAAATATTGTCATTCGATACAACCCGAATGATCATCTGCCCGGGTTTTCCCATCTTGAATAGGCGGCCCGATATGTTTTTGGCCATCTTTTCCGCAAATTTTTTCGGATTTTCCGTGACTGCAATGTCATAGTCGGTTGGAATTCGGTCAAGAAGTAGATCCCTGATCGAGCCGCCGATGATATATGCGCCTTTTGTTTGAGAGAAAATATTTGAATTAAAATGAATCATGGATCTTTTTACTTATACTTTAAACGGTCATAATTTGAGCTTTCTAAATCTTGGATATGATCACAGTAATTAGGGCTGGAGTACTCCAATAATAAACCAGGGCAATCGCATTTGAATCCCCATACAGGGAGAACGCTCCACGACGCTACGCTGCACCGAAATCAAATGCGTTTACCCTGAATAATAAACAACGTAATATGGACAATTGATAATCCAATTGATATAGAAATATCATTTAAGGCCGTGTATAGTATATATCACTATTTTCAGGTTGTGTCTATCCGGATACGATATGGTCGAAACTATAAAAAAAGTCTTTAAAGTTGCGGTTACCGGGGGAGCCGGAGCCGGCAAGAGCTTTGTTTGCAACCGATTGAAAGATTTGGGTATAAAAATTATAAGTTCCGATACACTGGCAAGGGAAGCTGTGGCTCCGGGCTCGACGGCTCATGAAAAAATCTCTAATTATTTTGGCGCAAAGGTAGTGTTAAGTGACGGCACGCTGAATCGCCAAATGCTGCGACGTATTATTGTAAACGACAATGCCGCCCGGCTTTCTCTGGAGCGATTCATACATCCGGAGATATCGAAACTCATGCAGCAAAAAATGGCTCACGCGGAACAGCACGGTGATCGTGTGGTGGTGGTAGAGGTTCCTCTTCTTTTTGAACTCGGCATGGAAGAACAGTTCGATCTGGTTGTCGTGGTCAGTGCTGACCGTAAATTGCGGGTTAAAAGGCTGATGGACCGCGATAACGTCTCCCGTGATCAGGCTGAAGAACTTTTAAATGTTCAGATGCCGGATCAAGAAAAGGTCGAACGTGCAGGATTTTTATTATCAAATGACGGTTCAAAGGAGCAACTCATAAGATCCGTTGATCGGTTATATGAAAAATTTTTAAAAATAACGCAAAAAGGATCAAAAGTCCTTGACACTTAGTTAATTATGGTTTAAAAGGTTGAAAATTAATGAATAAGAACACTCCTGTTTGGATCCCGCCATTTGGAAAGAATGTCTAATCTTTCAATATTAATTCACTGAATACATTTTCTTCCATAAAAGCCAATATGGATCCGGTTGATAATTTATAACATTATTTCATAAGCTTATAGAATGCGGCCAGCCCGCTCTCAAAAAGGAATTTCCCTATGATGAACATTGTTCAACTCAAAGAAAAGAAAATTAGCGAGTTGGCTCTTTTGGCCAAAGATTTCAA
>CAZBOB010000137.1:0-9559 GCA_964492995.1 uncultured Desulfobacteraceae bacterium
ACCCTTCATTCCATTACTCCATTGTTCCATTATTCCAATTGGGGCGAAGCCCCTATGTTCAACTCGTTGGAAGAAATTATCTTTGTTTCATAAAGACAAAATGATGCTGTATTTCCAATCTTCAATTATCATTATTCAAACTTCAATTTTAGAGGTCTTCCACTCTTTTACCCCGTCTAGAGGCAACCTGTTCACGGCTCTGCAACTGGCAAAGCCCTTCAATGGTAGCTTTAACAACATTATGAGCATTATGTGACCCCATACACTTTGTAAGAATGTTCTGAACGCCCACAGCTTCAAGTACCGCCCGAACAGCACCACCTGCAATAAGACCGGTTCCCTGGGAAGCAGGTTTTAACAAAACTCGTCCCGCTCCATATTTTCCGATAACCACATAGGGTATTGTTCCATCAATCAAAGGAACCTGGACCATGTTTTTTTTCGCTTTTTCTATTCCTTTACGAATCGCTTCAGGCACCTCACCGGCTTTCCCAAGCCCATAACCGACACTCCCTTCGCCATCACCGACAACAACGATAGCACTGAAGCTAAACCTGCGGCCGCCTTTAACAACTTTTGCAACCCGGTTAATGTAAACAACCTTGTCGATTAACTGATCTTCGCCTTTATCCTGCTTGAACAAAAATTTGCCTCCTTCGCCCATTAGTTAGTGTCCATCCATAAATGGTAGATTTTGGTTTCCGGCAAGGCCCGAGCGAGTTTTCAACCGCAGGCATAGCGCGCTATGTCGAGGATTGAAAACGAGCGAGAACGCCGCCGGGAGCCGAAAGATGCCGTTTATGGATCGACACTAGTTAAATAGATGCTTTAATCAAAACGGCTAAAAATCGAGGCCTGCTTCACGCGCACCATCGGATACAGCTTTTACACGCCCGTGAAATAGAAACCCGCCACGGTCAAAAACGACCTTTTTTAAACCTTTTTTAATGGCCCGTTCACCGATAAGTTTCCCTATGAAACCTGCGGCTGCAACTTTGTTTTCAAATTCAGGTTGTTCTTTTACAACTTTTTCCAGACTTGATGCGGCCACAAGAGTATGACCATGCTCATCATCAATGATCTGAGCGTAAATATGTTTTGAACTTCGGAAAACATTCAACCTGGGCCGCTGCTGTGTGCCAACCAGATGTTTTCTTATCCTTTTTTTTCTCTTTAAAAGTGCTTTTTTCTTTAAATCCAACTTCCCCATCTTCAATATCCTTATGCTTCTTTAACCCCTGTCTTTCCGGCCTTACGCTGAATACGTTCCTCAGCATACTTTATCCCTTTACCCTTATAGCGTTCCGGAGGTCTCAATCTCCTGATTGATGCAGCGGTATGTCCCAGCAATTCCTTATCTATACCGGTAAGTCTGATAACATTTTTCTTGTCAACTGTGGCGGATACACCCTCAGGAAGATCAAAATTAACAGGATGTGAATACCCAAGATTAAATTCAATTCGGTTGCCGTTAAGTATGGCACGGTAGCCGAGACCGTGTATCTCCAGAACCCTTTCAAACCCTTTGGTCAAGCCGGTAACCATATTAGCCACAAGGCTCCGCGTAAGTCCACGCAAAGCGCGGTTAGTCCTGTTATCATTAACAACATCCACACATATCATCCCGTCTTCTATCTTAAGATCCACGGCAGGATGGATTGCTCTTGTAAGAGACCCTTTTTTAGATTCTACGGTAATTACCCTGTCTTTATATTTTATTTTAATATTATCAGGTATGGGTATCGGTGTTTTGCCTACTCTGGACATTGATTACTTCCTTTTGTCATCGTTCAATAATCATCCGTCACCGGTCATCATAATTGATAATAATTTACCAATGACGAATGACAAACCTACCAAATATTGCAGAGAATTTCGCCTCCTAAGTTATCAGACCTGGCCTTTTTATCCGTCATTATCCCCTTTGATGTTGATAAAATCGCAATTCCCATACCGTTCAAAACCGGTTTTATATCCTTGCTCTTCACATAAAACCGCCTGCTCGGTTTACTGACTCGTTCAAGGCCGATAATTGTGTGGGCCTGTTCTTCATCATACTTCAGGTAGACACGCAATATCCCCTGCTTATTATCTTTAATGAATTTATAATTTCTTATAAACCCCTCATCCTTTAATACTCTGGCCAATTCGGTTTTTAGCTTCGATCCGGGAATATCAATACTGTTGAACTTTGCCTTGCCGGCATTTCTGATCCGGGTCAACATGTCCGCAATTGGATCACTCATTGCCATGGTCTTCTCCGTTACTGAAATCCTTTTAAGTTTTATGTTTTAAGTTTTAAAAATATGAATAAGGTTCCAAGTTTCAAGCCCGCTTAAAACCTATTTTACAATATTACCAGCTAGATTTCACTACACCAGGGAGCTTGCCTTCCGAAGCAAGATTCCGAAAACAGATGCGACAAATTCCGAACTTCCTTAAAAACCCTCTTGGTCTGCCGCAAATGGGACAGCGGTTGTATCGCCTCACTTTGAATTTAGGTTCTCTCATTGCCTTCACTCTAAGAGCTTTTCTTGCCAAATTTACCTCCCTCTTTAAATTGACACTTGAAGATTGAGCATTCCTTAAATCTTCAATTTCTAAACGGCATCCCCATCAGCTTTAGCAGTTCTTTCCCTTCTTCATCAGTCTTTGCAGTCGTAACTATAGAGATATTAAGGCCTTTTATCTTATCAATTTTATCGTAATCGATTTCCGGAAAAATAATATGTTCTTTGATACCCAGTGAATAATTACCATGACCATCCAGCGCTTTTCCCGAAAGACCTCTGAAGTCACGAACACGAGGCAACGCTATATTGACCAGTTTGTAATAATAATCGTACATACGGTTGTGGCGAAGGGTAACCATGCAGCCTATCGGCATTCCCTCCCGTAACTTAAACGCCGCTATCGATTTTTTCGCACGGGTTACAACCGGTTGCTGGCCGGCTATAATCTTAAGCTCCTCAGAAGCTGAATCAAGCAGTTTGATATTATGAATCGCTTCACCTAATCCCATATTCAAAACTATCTTCTCAAGTTTTGGGACCTCCATTATGTTTTTATACTTAAAGGTCTCGATCAAACTGGGGACAACCTCTTTATGATAGTAATTTTTTAACTGTGACATTCACTTCCTCCGTCACTAGGGGCTAAGAATCTATAATTTCGTTGCATTTTCTGCAGACACGCACTTTTTTTCCATCCTCAAGCCGCTTCATCTTTATCCGTACCGGTGTTACGCATTTGCTGCACATCAACATGACGTTGGACCAGTGAATAGGACCTTCAGTCTCGATAATACCGCCCTGTCTTTGACTGGCACTGGGCCGGGTATGCCGTTTGACAATATTAATATTTTCAATAAGAAGCCGATTGCTCTTCCTTTTTATACCCAGCACCTTGCCGATCTTTCCTTTGTCTTTGCCCACAAGAACTTTTACCTTGTCGTCTTTTTTTATATGCCATTTATTTTGAGCCATGAATCACTTCTCCACAGGTCCGTAATATTTTAAAGCTTATAAAAGTTTTGCTCATTGAAGTCATTGCTCATTTTACGCCGTTCATTCTTTACCCGGCGCCCATAGCCGTTAACCATTAACTAGTGTCCATCCATAAATGGTCTTTTTCCCCAATCTCTGCGTTATGCTCAAAAAATAATCCTCGGAATATTAAACATATGCCTGCGGTTATTTTTTTCGCATGCCTTGATCCTGAACAAAAATCCTCATTTATGGATGGACACTAACTATAATACCTCAGGGGCCAGCGAAATGATTTTCATAAACCTTTTGGCTCGCAGTTCCCTGGCCACCGGACCAAATATGCGGGTGCCAATGGGTTCCTTGGTTTGTGAAATTAAAACAGCAGAATTATCATCAAATCTTATATATGATCCATCCGGTCTCCTGATTTCCTTTTTGGTACGAACAACAACAGCTTTTACTACATCTCCTTTTTTGACCTTGGTATTAGGAATGGCTTCTTTAACAGATACAACAATTATGTCGCCAACACTCGCATATCGTCTCCGTGAACCTCCAAGAACTTTGATGCAATACAATATCTTGGCTCCTGAATTGTCTGCCACGGTCAATCTCGTCTCCGCCTGAATCATCTTCTTAATTTTCCTTATATAATGATTAATTCGTAAAAAAATCGAATTCATCATGTCATATAACAATCAAACAGCTTTTTCGACTATTTTGCTCACACGCCATCTTTTAGTTTTGCTAAGCGGTCTGGACTGGATTATCAAAACTTTATCTCCAACCCGTGAGACATTGTTTTCATCGTGGGCGGCAAATTTTGACCATCTCCTGACATACTTTTGATAAAGTTTATGCTTAACCAGCCTCTCAACCAGGACAATTACTGTCTTATCCATCTTTTCGCTGACAACTGTCCCCACCATCTGTCTTCTTAAAAATCGTTTTTCCATGGCAACAATATTATTAGCCTGTTTCTTAATATAATTAGTTTTTTAGTTATGAAATTTGCGCTTTTATTTTCAAATCTTTTTCCATTGCCACCAAGACGCCAAGACACTAAGAAAAAATAGTAATTATATCCTTTGGGTCTTTATGACTTTGTAGCAAATTTTTTTTTCTTCTGGCTTATCCAGGTTAAGATTCTTTTATTATGGTTTTCACCCTGGCGATTTCTCGCTTGATCTGCTTCATCTTCTGGGAATTCTCGAGCTGACCGACTTCGTGCTGAAAGCGCAGATTAAACAGTTCCTCTTTAAGATCGTTTGCTTTCCGCACCTTTTCTTCCAGGCTTAGCTCTCTGATCTTGCTCGCTTTCATTAAAAATTGCCCCTTTCTATGAATCTCGTTTTTACAGAAAGCTTATGTGAAGCAAGTCTGAGGGCTTCCTTTGCCATATGCCTGGGAACCCCCTCCATTTCATAAAGGACTCTCCCGGGACGAATGACTGCAACCCACCCTTCAGGAGCCCCCTTTCCTTTCCCCATCCTGACTTCAGCAGGCTTTTTGGTAAACGGCTTGTCAGGAAATATTTTTATCCACATTTTGCCGCCTCTTTTAACATGTCGGGTCATTGCGATACGGGCGGCTTCAATCTGCTTTGAGTTGATTCTGCCGCATTCTATTGCCTGCAATCCAAATTCACCGAAATTAAGATTACAGCCCCTGTACGAAGCTCCCTTTGTTCTGCCTTTTTGCTGCTTTCGAAATTTTACCTTTTTGGGACTAAGCATGCCCTATATCTCCGTTAACTACATGAGACCTTTGAAAAATATTCAATTTTCAAAGGTCTCTAAATTATTAATATCAATTTAGACAAAATTGTAAAAAGTCTTTTACCGGCGACAACTCAAGCACTGATCTTTTCCGAATCCTTTTTCAAAATTTCACCTTTGAAAATAAATACCTTGATACCGATAATTCCATATGTGGTACGAGCATTAACGAAACCATAGTCAATATCAGCTCTTAAGGTATGCAAAGGAATGCGTCCTTCTCTATATTGTTCGGTTCTCGCCATCTCGGCGCCCCCCAGGCGACCTGAACAGATAATTTTTATCCCTTGGGCGCCAAAACGCATGGCTGAAGAAATGCCGCGCTTCATTGCACGCCGGAATGCAACCCTTCGTATAATCTGAAGCGCAATATTCTCTGCGACAAGCTGAGCATCAATCTCGGGTTTTCTTACCTCTTGAATATCGATGATAACTTCATGGGATACCATCTTTTCGAGTTCTTTCTTGAACAACGCAATTTCAGCTCCCTTTTTCCCGATGACAATCCCGGGCCTGGACGTAAAAATGCGCAGCCTGATACGCTTGGACGACCTTTCGATTTCAATCTTGGAAATACCTGCGTGGTAGAGTCTTTTTTTTATAAACTTCCTTATATTATAATCTTCCAGGATATAATCAGCATAATTTTTTCCGGCATACCACCGCGATTCCCAGGTTTTAACAATACCCAATCTCAATCCTATAGGATTTACTTTCTGACCCAAGCTTTTCCTCCCTTCTATATCGAATCTTCAGCTAAAATGACTGTAATATGAGCGGTCCTCTTTAATATGCGTGTCCCCCTGCCGCGTGCCCTTGCTCTGAAACGTTTCAATGTCGGACCTTGGTCTGCGATAATGTTTCGAATCACCAGTGAATCTACGTCGATATCCATATTTTGATCAGCATTTGCTACAGCGCTGCGTATAACTTTTTCAACGATATATGCCGCCTTCTGCGGCATAAATTTGAGTATATTTAAACCATCCTCTACCCGCTTCCCCTTCACAGCACCCACCATCAGACGAACTTTCTGAGGAGAAATGCGTACATATTTTGATACAGCTTTAACTTCCATTACAGACATTCCCTTTTCCGACAGCCTTACCTTTTCACCCTTGATTTCTTATCCGCAGCATGCCCATAATAAGTCCGGGTCGGTGAAAATTCACCCAGCTTATGCCCCACCATGTCTTCCGATATGAATACAGGAATGAACTTTCTTCCATTATGAACTGCCAGTGTAATACCCACCATTTCAGGCACAATTGTTGACCTTCTCGACCAAGTTTTGACAACTCTGCTGCTCCGAGTCTCTTGCGCTATCCGCACTTTTTTTAATAGTTTCGAATCAACAAAAGGACCTTTTTTCAACGACCGTGGCATAACTTCTCCTGCTATTTCCTTGTACGCTTTTTGACGATTAATCGGGTACTTTTCTTTTTTCTACGGGTCTTAAAACCTTTTGACGGAACGCCCCACGGACTGCATGGATGCCGTCCGCCTGAAGATCTCCCCTCACCTCCGCCCATTGGATGGTCAACCGGATTCATGGCAACACCTCTAACCTTAGGCCGCCTGCCGAGCCAACGCTTACGACCTGCTTTTCCCAAAGATATATTCACATGAACCACATTGCCGAGCTGGCCAATAGTAGCCATGCAATTTAAAAGTACCATTCGAACTTCACCGGAGGGAAGCTTTATCAGGGCATACCGATCTTCCTTTGCCATCAACTGAGCAAATGTCCCGGCGCTCCTGACAATCTGGCCGCCTTTCCCGATATGTAATTCGATATTATGAATATGCGTACCCAGTGGGATATTTCTCAACATCAGCGTATTGCCGGGCTTAATATCTGCTTCAGGTCCTGAAATCACAGTATCACCGACCTTAAGATTAATCGGAGCCAGGATGTACCGCTTTTCACCATCCGCATAATGCAACAGAGCAATTCTCGCAGACCGATTCGGATCATATTCTATAGTGGCAACCCTTGCAGGGATTCCTGTCTTATCTCTTTTAAAATCGACAATCCTGTAATGCCGCTTACTTCCCCCCCCACGATGCCTGCAGGTAATACGACCATTGACATTACGACCGCCTTTCTTCTTAATAACCCTTAGCAGGCTTTTTTCAGGGGTAGTACTTGTAATCTCATCAAACGTTGAATAGGATTGAGAGCGCCTCCCGGGAGAGGTCGGTTTTACTTTTTTTACACCCATTATATGCCTCTTTAAGCTCCTTCAAAAAAATCTATACGTTCACCAGGCATCAATTTGACGACCGCTTTCTTCCAGTTCCGGCGTTTTCCCACAATCCGGCCTCTTTGTTTGGTCTTGCCCTTAACCTGCATTGTTCTTACAGTAGCAACATTTACATTAAAAATATTTTCGATAGCCCGTTTAATTTCAACCCGGTTCGCCTTACGGTCCACCTCAAATGACATCTGGTTGTGATTCTCTTTTTGAATACTGGTCTTTTCTGTAATCAAGGGCCGCTTAACAATATCATACGGATTCATTCGAGCAGTCTCCCTTCAATACTCTTTATCGAAGACTCAAGCAAAACTACATTCTTGTATTTAAGAATGTCATATACATTTAACCCTTCGACTCTCAACACCTTTATTTGGGGAACGTTCCTGGCTGAAAGTTCCAGGTTTTCATTCTTTTTTTCGGTTATAATTAATGCATTTTTCGTGTTTAGTGCATTCATAACCTTGACAAATTCCCTGGTCTTAATTTTATCAAGTTCAAACTCGTTAAGAACAAGAAGTTTTTCTTCCTTCAATTTACTGCTTAAGGCCATTTTAAGGGCCAGCCTTCTGACTTTTTTGGGAACTTTGTATGCATAGGATCGGGGATCAGGACCAAAAGTAGAGCCGCCACCTCTTAAAAGTGGTGATTTAATATCCCCTCTACGAGCACGTCCGGTTCCTTTCTGTCTAAAAAGTTTCCTACCGCTACCTTTGACATCACTTCGATGTTTTACCGCCGCAGAACCGGAACGTCTTTTTGCAAGTTGCATGGTCACAACTTCATGCAATACACTCCCTTTAACGGGTATATTGAATATGGTATCCACAAGATCAATCTGTGAAACCTTTTGTGCTTTACTATTTATTACGTTTACAACCGCCATAACACCGTCTCAGAAATTCTATTTTGCAAATTTGGGTTTTTTGATTTCAACCAAACCATGCCCGGAACCCGGAACAGCACCTTTTATCAGCATAAGATTTTGTTCCGGCCTGATATCGACAATTTCCAGATTTCTAACTGTTTTACGGGTATTCCCATACTGGCCGGGCATTTTCTTGCCTTTGATGACTTTTGCAGGCCAGGCACTGCAACCGATGGACCCGGGGATTCTATGGCTGCGACTCCCATGAGTTTTCTTGCCGCCATGAAATCCGTGTCGCTTAATCACACCGGAAAAACCCCGTCCTTTAGTCGTACCGGTAACATCAATACGTTCTCCGATAGTGAATAAATCCAGACTTACTGTCTGGCCAAGTTTGTATTCACCGGGATCATCCACGGGGACTTCACGCAGGAATTCAAAACATCCTGCCCCGCTTTTTTTAAGATGCCCCTGCATCGGTTTATTAATACGAGATTTTTTTCTCTCGCCAAAACCCAATTGGATTGCGTTATATCCCTCAGAAGACATCGTCTTTATCTGGGTAACCACACACGGACCGACTTGAACCAACGTTACCGGTATGTATTTACCCTCAGAGGTAAACCGTGCTGTCATTCCCAATTTTTTACCGATCAGTGCTCGACACATTATACTTTCTTTCTATCCTTTTTTGGCTATAACCCCATACGTCTTAAAAAGTTCTATCCCGCTATATAGCGGGATGAACAAAGTTTATACTACAGTTTTATCTCTACATCTACACCCGGAGAAAGATCTAGTTTCATCAACGCATCAACGGTTTGCTGAGTCGGATCGAGAATATCCAGAAGCCGTTTATGTGTTCTTATTTCAAACTGTTCTCTAGACTTTTTGTCAACATGGGGAGATCGCAGAACACAATACTTGTTGATTGTTGTTGGAAGAGGTATCGGCCCGACAACTTTTGCTCCTGTTTTATTGGCCGTATCTACAATGTCTCCTACGGATTGATCCAGAAGCTTATGATCATATGCCTTGAGCCTGATCCTGATTTTAGTATTCATTATCATTATGTTAATCTTTCTCTTTATTCGATGATTTCGCTCACAACCCCTGCGCCGACCGTCCGTCCGCCTTCCCTGATGGCAAACCTCAATTCTTTTTCCA
>CAZBOB010000138.1:0-9543 GCA_964492995.1 uncultured Desulfobacteraceae bacterium
AACTTTTTTCTTAACAGAGCAGCACAATTCATTAACAAACTGGTAATGCTCCCATATCAAAGGTAACTTGATCGCCCTCATTGAGAGATTTAAAACCTTCTGAGTTGATACCTGAATGATGAACAAATACATCCGGACCATCTTCCTGCTCAATGAAGCCATAGCCCTTTTTATCGCTAAACCACTTTACAGTACCATTAGCCATAGTGACGTCCCCCCTTCAAATAAATTTTCATTGTTTCAAACTTCAGGTCGCCACTTTTGAAAAATGGATCTTCCCTTCAGAACGAAACCGGTCACCAAAAAAGACAGACCTTTATTAATCGATCATATGATATTCTGTTTATAAATAAAATCAAGTTATTTAATTGATAAGAAGCGCCTTTTTCAGGGTAGGAGAAAATTGTGAGATGGGATGATAATATTCACGGTTAATCAAACCAGAAACGGAATTACCGCCCCACCATAGATAACTGATACCCCATATTATTATACCTTCAGCAATAAATATTAACCTATTGCAGGTGAAAATAGAAGATAACATTCCAGAATCATGCATTTTTCACCATGAAAAATGCATGGATCATGGCAGAATGTTGAATTTCCGATGAATAATTTAGGATCGGTGATTATACAACATATTGTGCCGTGCGGTCATAATCCTATTGGTGTAAATAATGGAATGTTTGCTAAGATACTATTTTGATATCAAATAAATTTAGATTGTTGCACTCAATAGCAGATACAGCAGGGTCAAGAAAACGTTATATGGAAGGGATATCCGCCAAATGATTATGGCTTGATATTTACAGTTTGAATTTGATATCTATCAATTTAACGGTTTTCATGTCCTTACAAGATATCCCCCAGAGACCTATCAGATCCATCTTCCGTGTCCTACGATTCTTCCTAACGTTCTTTCTTTTGCATGGCCGTAAATTATGTAAATATTTACATAGATTTTAGGTAATTTGTCCCATAAATTATATTTTTTGCGATGGATTAGGTATGCTATCCCTAAACGACAATTAATGTAACTATTTGATATTCATATTATTATACATAATTATATGTTTTTGCATACTTTTTGCAAACTTACATATTAGATTTTGGCCGTCTTGCAAAATTTAGGAAAAAGAAGAGGTCCTAATTGAAAAAATTGTTTTTGGCTTTTTGCTATATCATTATAACTTTAGTTGCTACAACACTAGCGTTCGGATTACTATAAAATAAGCTCAAACGGCAGTTGTAATTTCGACAAAAAAGCAAAAGGACAAACCCCGTGAAATGGATTTGCCCTATGAAAAACGATATCACAAATATTTTGAAGCTCTGATATTTACATTTCCATTACAGTGACCATAGGATCGGCTTATTTCCATCCATTTTGGAAATATCTGTAACGATAGTCTTGAGGCGCCCAAGGAAGCGCGTCGGCGCTTTACGAGGTCGCCCTCCAAGACCATGTTAGACGGTGTCAGCGTCCACGCCGCCCACCGGGTCCCATGCCACCACCTCGGGGACTCATGCCAGCTCCACCAGGTCCCATCTGTTCACCACAGGGACCCATGCCACGCCCTCTGGCGGGTGGCTCATCGGTCAGGGTTACACCACGCTCCGCAGCCCGCTCTTTCATGCGCTCATGATGTTCCTTGCGGATTTGTTCTCGTTCCTCGGCAGTTTTCGCAGTGCGCATTTTAGCACGATATTCCGCACGTTCTTGCTGAGTCATGAGCTGGCTACCGTAGATTTGCTCTTGCTTTTGAACTCTTTCCTGAGCACGCTCCTGATCAGCTGCCAATGCGGATCCAGCAGACAAAGACAGAACAATTACCAAAGCAAATAGCACTAATATTCGTCGCTTCATGATTAACTCCTTTGCTGGGTTGTCTGGAGAAGATGTGCGTAGCCATCACTGCAACCCGTTCAGTGGGCACGCCTAACATTATAATATTAAATAGACGTCTTGTTTTTGTTCCATATAGGGCACTTTAATTGACGTCTATATAGTATTCCCATATAAAACAAAAAATAGCCTGATAGCCGGCCATAAAAGAGGACAACATAATTTTAGAACAGTATCATCCAATTTTCAGATACATTGAAAAAACCGCAGGTCTAAGCATCTTAAATTTCATGTCATATATCGTATTTCTTACAAAATAGCAAAAAAGGCAAACCCCTCACAAAGAGTTTGCCCCTACGATATCCGAAAACACAATGTTTTTAGAATTATGTTGAGATTTGATCAAATGCAGATATTGAAACCTTAAAAAAGCTGGCGCCATTTTTGATCCTGCCTTTTGAAGAAGATGATTGGATGATTCTTATTTTTTGAACTTACCTCTGATCCCGACAATACGGATTAGTTTAGAACATAAAAGCCCGATCTCAGCCACAAAGATTTAGCCTCTCTTGTGTCAAAGAATGGTTAGGTCCTATTTGAAACAAGTCAAGGAATTGTTACCATTATTTACCGATTAACGATATGACCCATCTATGCAAGCGTTTGAAAAATGATTGAGATCCTTTATTTTTTTTCAATCACATTTATAATGTTGTTGTGAGTCCCGAAGCAATTGGGGTGTAGTTGATCATTTTGTGGATCTTCCTTCCACTGACCGTCTACCAAAAACTTGTATTCATAGTTCCCGGGAGAAAGCATCACCTGTTTTTTCCATGTCCCATTCTCATCCTTACGCATGGGATGTTTCTTCGGGCGCCAGTTGTTGAAATCTCCCATCAAGAAGACTTCCTTGGCCTCAGCGTTTTCAAGTGAAAATGTCACTTTCTTCCGTTTAATTTCCTGTCTTTTTTTGATTCTTGTCATTTAATACCTCCTTAAATGATACGTATTGATTCAAAAACATAAAATATCCTGTTTTGCCTATCTATTGGATCATCAAATCACCTTCCCGGATCATGGAAGATATATTATATCTGTCATATCAAATCTTAAGTATAAAACTATGCCACTCGACCTTTAAAGACAGCTTATTGTAATGTTTGTTGTGTGTCAAGCAAAATATAACACAATGTGGTAACTATGCTTCGGTAAAAAGATATGTATTTTATGGAAATTAAAACACACGACTCTTTGTCTCATATCAATCTCTAATTTTTTTCAGATATCCGGGTTTAATATTTCTTCTAAATTTGCCTTGCTGATAGGTTTTTGATAAATCCCATCAAAGCCTGCATCCTCTAATTCATTCATGTCAAAATTATAAAGATAACCAGATAATGCATATATCTTTAAATCAGGATTCAAGATTTTCACCCTACGGCAAAGGTTTAAGCCATTTAACCAGGGCATTCTCAGATCCGTAATAATCAATGAAAAGTGTTCATCATATCTCATGATATGTTCGGCCTCTTCTGAGCTGTCAGCCGTAACAACCATATGACCAAGTTTTCCCAATAATTTTTTCATTAATTTCAGATGGATTAGATCATCATCAATAACAAGGATTTTTTTAGTGCTCATATCGACAATTCACAAAGCGAGTACAATGAATGTATAAAAACTTTGAAGGGTTTCTCCATCAGAATAACCTTCTGGACAGAGGTTAAAGAGTTAAAATGAAGAAAAACAGAAAGCAAGCAACAATTAGAGAATGGGCCCTGCAGATTCTGTGATGTTAAACAATGGAAATTGAATCAAGACGTAATAAGAAATTCAGAAGATAAGATATCTAAATTCATTAAAATATAAAATTAGCTTTTGTCAATAAAAATAATTATAATATTGGCAGGTTGTGGAACTTTGTGGTATTGATGAATGAGGCTTTTATCGATGGGTTGGGGAAATGTTTAATTTTTACGACAGCTTGCCATGATCGGAAATCCATTTAATTAACATATATCAAATTCGAACTGTAAATATCAAGTCCTGATCGTTTATAGGTTACACCCTTAAGGATTCTTCTCAATATTCCCCATAACACCTTTTCTTGGTTTAGAAATTATCATAATTGGATAACTCTGAGTTATGGAACAGGAATATATCTAAACCATTTCTTGACTTTAGTTTAAAAATATGGTTGTTTAATGAGTATGAGTAATGAAAAAAAATCAAAAATAAACCGCCTTGTCAGTCAGTGGCCGAGAGGGACGCCCGCTACCGCATCCTACTTAAACACAGAGGGCTTCAGCCATGATCTCCTTACGAAATACAAAAAGAGCGGCTGGGTTCAGCCTTTCGGAAGAGGTGCCTATATCCTCTACGGAGACAAAGTGGAATGGCCCGGAGCCCTTTATGCCCTTCAAACCCAACTGGGCCTGAACGTACACCCCGGGGGAAAGACTGCCCTTGAGCTAAAAGGGTACGCTCATTACCTGCCCACTGGTAAAAGAAAGGTATTTCTGTACGGAAAACAAGGTCAGGTTCTGCCGAACTGGTTCAAAGAGGAGCGTTTAGGGGTAGATATCGTCATGACCCGGACCAATCTTTTCCCTGAGGAAAGTCAGGGGAGTTTATCCGAATTCAAGGAAAGGGACTTTTCCATAAGGATATCTTCCCCGGAAAGGGCAGCCATGGAGATGCTTCACCTGGTGCCGGGAAAGGTCGGTTTTGACGAAGCATTCCTGATCATGGAAAACCTTGCTACCCTCCGATCGGAAATAGTCCAGAGACTGTTAGTCATGTGCCGGTCCATCAAGGTTAGGAGGCTTTTCATGTTTATGGCGGAAAAGCATGGTCACCCATGGGTATCAGACCTGGACGTTTCGCGGCTTGATTTGGGCAAAGGAAAACGAATGATCGTCCCGAAGGGGAAGTTTGATAGAAAATACCGGATCACCGTCCCCAGTCACCATTACGAAGAGGGCGAGGGATGAAAGACACGGTCTTCTACAAACAGGCGGAATTGCTCCTGAGAATTCTGCCGTTGATATACAAAGAAGAGGTGTTTGCATTGAAAGGAGGTACTGCAATCAACTTTTTCGTACGGGACCTCCCCCGTCTATCCGTGGACATCGATCTGACGTACCTTCCTGTAAACGACAGGGATTTTGCCCTAAATGAAATCCGTAGCATTTTGCTACTGATATCCGAGGGAATCAAGAGAAGGATACCGGGAACAGGCGTCATCCCGAAGAGAATCCATGGGACTGAGGTCGTAAGAGGCCTGATTGTCGACCGAGAGGGTGTAACAGTTAAGATAGAGCCAAACCTGGTTCTCAGAGGGTCTGTGCACCCCCCCGAAATAAAAACGTTATCGAAAAAGGCTCAAGATCTCTTCGAGTTGTCTATTCAAAGCCGTACCCTTTCACCATATGATTTGTATGCCAGCAAGATCTGTGCTGCCCTTGATCGCCAGCACCCGAGGGATCTCTTCGATGTTCATTTACTTCTAAAAAGCGAAGGTCTTAAACCTGAAATAAGAAAGGCTTTCGTTGTCTATCTTGTCAGCCATCCAAGGCCCATGGTTGAGATCCTAAGTCCTCAGCAGAAGGATATAAGAGATATCTTTGAAAAGGAATTCAAGGTTATGATAGCCGAAAGCATCACATTTGAGGCGCTGGAAACGACGAGAAATAAACTGGTTGCGATACTTCGAGAAGAGTTGACACCTGATGAAAGAAGATTCATTGTATCAATGAAGCAGGGCCAACCCGTTTGGGACCTTCTCGAACTTGAAGGGATTAAGGACTTGCCTGCCGTCAAATGGAAGCTCTTGAATATTTCAAAAATGGACCCCACAAAACATCGAAAGGCCGTTTACAAACTTAGAAATTATCTGGGTGTTTGACTGATATCATCGTATATGATCCCGCAATGTCAGACATATCTCAGGTTTTTGAGGTGACTGATATTTTCACCTATATGCGCACTATCACAGGTCTTAAAAATATCTTCGGACGGGTTTATAGCTGACTAAATTTAACGTTCAATCTGCCCAATATACTGGCAAGATGAACTTAATTTTGGAACGGGAAGGCAGGCCATTTCATTAAACCTTTCGTCTTAATTGCCGTTAATCTTATCCCTCAACTTCCCGGAACATATAAACCTAACAACCTTTCTTGGTTCCAGCATCAAATCCTCACCAGTTGCTGGATTCCTGCCTTTTCGTTCATCTTTCTGTTTAACACAGAATTTACCAAAATTAGAAATCAAAACGTCCTCACCTGATGTCAGAGTGTCTTTGATGATTTCAAGAATGGTCTCAACAATTTGATATGATTTATTCTTTGGTAAACCGGTCTGGTTCTGGACTGATTTTACGATCTGAACTTTTGTGAGTGTCATGGCTTATGCTCCTCTGTTTTTACAAAATCCAAGATAAAAATGCGGTTCCAACGATTATGCCAAGAATCCCAGATAGCCTGTATGTTTGATCTGATAATGAATTGAAATACCAATCCATAAATTTATCATACAAGCCCTTGGAAATTAAAAAGAAAACCACGCCTTCAATGACAGCCATGAGTCCAATTACTCTAAAAAGCCATGGAATACGTGTGGCTGGTGCAGAAAGGATAAAAAGGATGCCAAATATAAACGGTAAGGTTGAGAGAATTTTTTGATCAATATTGCTGAATATACTTTTCACAATATTTTTGGTTTCATTGGTATAAAGAATCGAGCAACACCCAATAGAGATATAGACTAAGCTAATTGCATAAAGAAACCATTTCATAATCATTTCCTTGTATGGTTAATGGTTGTTGTGGAAAGACTTTATTGCATGAAGGAATCTTTATATTCACAAACACCACAACATTTGTCAAGATATTAATAGGTTATATGAAATATAGGTGTGAATGCAATTGAAACTGTTCGGTTTTGTTAACGTTAATAATCATTCCTAATAACCTAAAATCCTTGACAAATAATTTCATAGGAGTAAGGTTTCAAGTGATCTTCGAATTTTTCCTTTAATTATAACCTAAATCTTGCAAGAGTCGGAGGCTTTCATATGCAAGGCACTTAAGGGTGAAGTCATAGTGAACTATTACGAACCCTTAATAACGCAGCAGATGAAAGCCTCCGGCTCGCCCTTTGGGGTGAAAATTAATGAATAAAAAAAGATCATCATCCGATTTACCATTTGGGTAAAACATATATTTATATGATTTTGTTTAACCCCGCTTCAATTAAGAATTATAAAGATTTTCATTAATTTTCATGCAAGATTCAGGTATAAGGAAAGGTTTATAACTTTTCGAAGTCAGGCTCAAAGACGGGTAGCGGTGAAATTTGATTGAGCTATGTTTCTAAAAAGACAAGATGAATTAAATCTGTTGCTCCTATATTCTTCACGGTTGGTATACTCTCCATAATAAATCTTGCATTTACCCGCCACTTGGGCTGTGAATTTTATTTTAAAGTTCAATAAAGATCCACCTGACCTGCCAGTTTAAAAATATAAGAAAGGGTTGCCCATGCCCGGTCTGTAAAATAATAAAAAACAAGATATCATCCAGGCGTCCACAAGGGAGGCAAATTTTGAATGTCTTTGAACTCAGAGACCAGCTCATAATCGATTACGCTGATTACATTAAGAGTTTTATCAAAATTCAAGACCCGGAAATAGAGGACCTCGTTTATTCCGAGTTAGAAGGAGGGCTTCTATGGCCCGATCCCCTGATCCAACTCAATCCTTCCTTTGAAATCGGTGAGTCGATCGATCAACTCGTTGATGAAGGTATACTCCATTCTGAATGTTCGCGCATATTTCGTATCAAAAAAAACGAAGAACTGGGAAAACCAATCCACCTATACAAACATCAGGCCGAAGCGATTAAAATTGCTCATGGGGGCCACAACTACATTTTAACAACCGGAACCGGCTCCGGGAAAAGCCTTGCTTATATTGTCCCCATTGTGAATCATGTTTTAAATAACGGTAGCGGTAATGGTATTCAGGCCATTATCGTATATCCCATGAATGCTTTGGCCAACAGCCAGTTTAACGAGTTGGAAAAATTCATCTGCACCGGTTATCCGGAAGGAAAGGAGCTAATCAGATTCGAAAGATACACCGGTCAAGAGGATGAAGAAAAAAAAGAGCAAATTGTCAAAAACCCACCCGATATCCTGCTGACCAATTACGTCATGCTGGAGCTGATTCTCACGCGCCCCTATGAAAGAGATCTTATCAGTGCTGCCAAGGGATTAAAGTTTTTAGTACTCGATGAATTGCACACCTATCGAGGCCGCCAGGGGGCTGACGTGTCCCTTCTTGTTCGAAGGTTGAGAGACCGCCTGGAAGCGGATGAGTTGCAACATGTGGGAACATCAGCAACCCTTGCAGGAGCCGGACCCTTTTCCCAGCAGCAGGTTCAAGTCGCTCAGGTTGCCTCCAAAATATTCGGCTCCATCGTTCATCCCGGTCACGTCATCGGGGAAACCCTCAAAAGGACGTCCGATGAGCCGGATCTTTCGGATCCTGGGTTCAAGGCGAAGCTTGCAGAAAGAGTGGCAGATTCAAACCGAAAACCGCCGGTTCCTTTTACTGACTTTATTGCTGATCCATTGTCACGATGGATAGAATCCATTTTTGGGATTACCAAAGAGACTGAAAGTGGCCGCCCCATTAGATGCCTTCCGCTGCCGATAACCGGAGAATCGGGTGCAGCTTCTAAACTCAGTGAATATACAGATCTCCCGGACGAAAGGTGTACCGAAGCCATTAAAGAGGGTCTGCTCGGCGGGTACTATTGCGAACCCAAACCGGTGGATGGAACACCGGTCTTTGCCTTTCGGTTGCATCAGTTCATTAGCAGAGGGGATACGGTATACACTACAATTGACCTGGAAAACAAAAGACATATTACGGTGCAGGGCCAGCAGTTTGTCCCGGGCGACCGACATCGTTTGCTCTATCCAATGGTCTTTTGTCGGGAATGTGGTCAGGAATACTATTCTGTTCGAAAAACAAGAGATACCGAAACCGGTGAAGAAGCATTTTTGGCAAGAGATCTTCTGGACCGGGATTTTGGGGATGCAGATGAACTGGGATTCCTTTATTTTAGTTCAACCAATCCCTGGCCGGATGATATGGAAAGCATCTTAGAGAAAATTCCGGACGACTGGATAGAAGATGACGGTAAAACACGCCGGGTTCGGAAATACCGCAAAAAAGATTTACCAAAAACTTACAAGGTGGGTCCGGATGGTCGTTTGAATCCCGAAGGGGTTTCATGCCAGTTTATCGGCTCTCCGATCGTTTTTTGTCTCAATTGCGGTGTTTCTTATAGTTTTAGGGGTTCGGATTTTGCCAGGCTGGCTTCTTTAGGGGCCGGTGGCCGAAGCTCGGCAACAACCATTCTTTCTCTTTCCACAATACGGAATCTCGCCAGACAGCCCCATCTGGAAAAAGAAGCCAAGAAACTGTTAAGCTTCACGGACAACCGGCAGGATGCATCCCTTCAGGCCGGCCACTTCAACGATTTTATTGAGATAGGGATTATCAGAGCAGCACTTTACAAAGCGGTTGAGACCGCCGGTGTGGATGGACTTCAATACGACAATGTGGTTCAAAAGGTTTACGAGGCCTTAAATCTGCCAAAGGCACTTTATGCCAGTGATCCTGA
>CAZBOB010000139.1:0-9499 GCA_964492995.1 uncultured Desulfobacteraceae bacterium
GCAGATATCTTCCAGGGCCCAGAATGCAGTCATGATTTCATGGGCCATGGTCTTAATTCTAACAGGTAGTTCTTTATCAGGATCGTCAAGGGGAACCGGAAAGGGGTTTTGTGCACTTTCATACTGAAACGATTTAAATTCGTGTTCATCTTCGGCAAACAGAGTGTCTACTGAAACACCCAGCTCTTTACTTAGCCTATAGATCACGGATGCGGACGGAGCGTTTACCCCACGTTCGATACGTCCCAGAGGCACCTGGCTCATTCCTATTTTATCGGCCAGTTCAGCCATGGTCAAGTTGCGTTGCCTTCTTAATCTACGGATGTTTCTCCCGATAAATGCAAGATCGATTTTCATCAATGACTTATACTATATAGATTATTTATTGTCAATTATTAATTTATTTAGTAAAAATAAATTACCATATAGTTTTATTTGAGAGAAAAACATCCTGCCGGCATATCCCAATCCACTTGACCCCCAAAATCTTTACCCTAATTGAGCGTAAACAAAACCGAAAACGATCATTATCTTTCTGTTTTAATGAGTCTTTCGATAATTTGAAACCGTTTTAATATCTCTTCTATCAGTGAAATATGAATTCTGTTATTTTATATCGATTTTGTTTACCCTTCGGGAAAGCCGATGACACCCCATCTCCTTCGTTATCAAGGCCTCGTAGTAGACGACTACGACTTCGCCCTTGAAGCCTCGGATATGGGGTATCCTCGACTTTCGCTCAATTAGGGTTTATATTTTGGTTATGGCTTCATTCTTCCGGCTTTGCCTCCAGTCGTTTTCGTACCGATTCAACCGCGTTGTGAAGTTTCTCCTTTGCCAGTTTGCGCTCCGGAAGGTCTGGTTATCTTAATGCATCATTCCTTCACGCAGGTCCCATATCAACCCTTGCCAGCCGTGGATAAGCCCTTCATCTTCACACTCGGGGCAAAACCAGTGTATTCGATCGTCTATTTCAAATTGAATCTGCAAGATGCCTTTACAGGGTTTTCTTTTCGGACGGCACCAGCATTTCGGTGCTTTTCCCGCAGATAGACCCCGGTCACATAACGTGGCATAGGTTATGATCTCGGCCAGCTTTTTTACTTTCAGTTTCAACTGAGGCACAGCCGGTCCATCCTTTTGTTCGTTAAGCCAGTGACGGATGTCAATTACCCACATTATTTTTATTTCCTTTCAGGTTATCACCCGTTTTCACCAATCGGTTTTCTCTATAAAAACCGCTCCTAAGTATCGGAAAATCCAGTTTGACAAATTGAAAAATTATATACATAAAGTATATTTTACAATAAATACCGATACCTGTTGCTAAAATTCTCAGAAAATGAAGCTCCCCGCAGCAAGCTGCGGGGTATCAAAACGGAATTGCGCCGTAGCCGTTCAAACTTAAAATGATATAGCGGAATTAACCCGCCTTCGCTCTGATGAGCTTCGGCGCGGTTCACCTTGCCTTTCATCCTAGCAGCAAACTGCAGGGTATTACAGCGAAGGCGAATAAAAAAGGAAAATTATGGGGGAAATCGTCTTAAAGCAAGGATCATGCATACACCCTGAAATGACCGTGCTGGATGTTTTATCCCGGTACAGAAAAACCGAGGAAGTGTTTAAACTATACGATAAGCAGGCCGGTGAATGTATTTGCTGCCAGGCGCTTTTCGAACCCTTAAGAAATGTTGCGGCAACATATGGTTTGAACATGGAAAAACTACTGACAGACCTGGAGGCGGCGGCCGGTCAAAGGCCGGCAACGCCGAAACTGGCCATGTGCAACTTTTTTTCAGACACGGACAAGCTCAGAAAATTTGCCCATGAATATGGTTTTTCCGGCATTGATTTTTCTTTTGACCTGAAACAACTCCCCGGGACACCCGCACAGGAATCAAAATGGGTTAAGGACATATCGGCACTGGGACCTCTCGAAGTTCGTTATCACTGTCCATTTGATCGCATAGACCTGGGCCACGACGATCCCGAGAAAGCCGAAGCGGCTAAAGACCTTTTCTGCCGGGTGATCCGTCTTATTTCTAAAGTGGGGGGAAGATACATAACCATACACATTGGCCTTGGCCATGACTCCACGGAACCCCTTTCATGGGAGATCACCATCGATAATTTAAGACAATTGGTAAACTACGGCCGAGCCATGAGCGTGAGAGTTTGTCTTGAAAATTTGGCCTGGGGGTGGACGAGCAAGGCAAATCTCTTTGAAAAGCTGATTCGCAGAAGCGGGGTCGACGTTACCCTGGATATCGGCCATGCGTATGCGTGCGAATCTGTGCAAAGCCAGCAATATACTATTGAAGATTTTGTCACACCCCATGCAGACAGGGTGTTTAATGCCCATATTTACCATACCGAAATTCCGGGCCAAGGGCATATTCCACCGGAAAAAAAGGAAGATATTGAAGACCGTCTTTCTCTCCTGAAAGCTATTGGTTGTGATTGGTGGGTTATCGAAATAAGGGAAGTTGAGGGATTATTAAAAACAAAGAAAATCGTGGATGAGTATCTGGCACAAGAAAATTTCAACAGTAAAACAGATGAACATCGAACATCGAACGTCCAACTCGCCACAGGCGAGCAAGCACTTGTCCGCCTCCGGCGGATCGAATGATGAATAAAAAAACCAATCTTGAACAGCGAATGGTGATTGAAAAAAAAAGATAACGAAGCAGAGGTATGATATAGAAGAAAGGCTGCTTAAGAAAAAATTGAACATCGAACATTGAATGGGAAAAGATGAATAACCAGAATATTTAATTAAGATTTTTGTTGCGAATATCAAAACAGCTTAGCGCTGCTTATGGGGCCAAGCCCTAAAGTTCCACCCGAAACAAAAGAGGTAAAGATATGAAAGAGATCGACGCCAGGGGTCTGGCATGTCCGGCCCCGGTACTTCAGACAAAAGCGGCTGTCGAAGCAGTGAACCCGGATTTAATCAAAGTTATCGTTGATAATGAGGCTTCAAAACAAAATGTTTGCCGGTTTTTAAAATCCCAAAACTTTGATACCGATGTACAAAAGGATGGAATGGATTTTTATGTTATCGGGAAGCGTGAGGCCGGTATTTCTTCCAAAGATTCGACCGAAGAGAGAGTAAAAGCCGATACAAAGAAAATCATGGTCATGCTGGCTACAGATCGCATGGGGTATGGTGATGACGAGCTTGGGTTAAAACTCATGATCAGCTATATCAAGACACTCAAAGAGATGGGATCTGAGCTATGGCGTCTGGTTTTTGTGAACAACGGTGTTAAACTCACCATTGAGGGTTCGGAGGTGCTGCCGGTTTTAAAAGCGTATGAAAAGGAAGGGCTTCACATTCTTGTCTGCGGCACCTGCCTGACCCATTTCGACCTTCTCGACCAAAAACAGGTGGGCGAGACCACGAATATGCTCGATATCGTCACCGCCATGCAACTGGCGGACAAAGTAATCAGTATTTGACGGTCTCGTAAAAAGTCCAACTTCTGCGTTGTGCTGCATTTCGCAATCATTCAACGTACGAAAAGTACGCCTCATGATTACAAAATTTGCACGCCTTGAATTTGAACTTTTTACGAGACCGTCTAAATCGGACTTTTTACGAGTTCATCAGTATTTGACATTTCAGTAAAAAGTGAAACGTGAAAAGGCTATATGCTGTATAATATTTTGTTTTAATGTGCTTAATTTAATCGTTTTACATTTTACTTTTTACGTTTCACTTTTTACGAATTCATCAGTATTTAAGTTAGGGGGATTATACCGATGACAGATCCAAAAGCAAAACATCTTCGCCTTACGGAAACCGTTTCAGGATCAGGGTGAGCTTCAAAATTACCTCCGGGGGACCTGGACAGGGCGCTTTGCGGACTTGAATTTCCGACAGATTCCAACGTGATCGTGGGGTTGGAAAAGGCGGATGACGCCGGCGTCTACAAGGTGTCGGATGATCTTGCCTTAATACAAACCGTGGACTTTTTTACCCCCATTGTCGATGATCCATACGGGTTCGGACAAATTGCAGCGGCAAACGCGTTAAGCGATGTCTATGCCATGGGCGGGGTGCCCAAAACCGCCATGAACCTGGTGGCCTTTCCGCTCAAAGACATGGACATGTCCGTCCTCCGGCAGATCATCCGGGGCGGCATGGACAAGATCAAGGAGGCCGGTGTGGTTCTGGTGGGTGGTCATAGTGTGGAAGACAAAGAATTGAAATACGGCTTATCCGTTACGGGATTTATCCACCCCGATCGAGTGCTTACCAAGAAAAATCTCCAGGTTGGGGATCGCCTGATACTGACCAAGCCCCTGGGCACCGGCATTATCAACACGGCCATCAAGGGCGGACTCGCTTCAAAAGAAATTACAGACACCGTCACCCGTTTAATGGCCACACTCAACAAGGATGCGGCAGAAATCATGGAAGATTACCCTGTTCATGCATGCACCGATATTACCGGGTTCGGTTTCCTGGGCCACCTTGCCGAGATGGTTGTGGATTCCGGGGCAGGAATTCGTATTCGGGCAAACAGCGTGCCGATCCTGCCCCAAACCCTGAATTACGCCGGCATGGGCCTGGTACCGGCAGGCGCATATAAAAACAGAGAATTCTTTGAATGCCATGTGGACTTTGCAACCGGGGTGGATCCTTTGATTCAAGACATCCTTTTTGACCCTCAAACATCCGGAGGCCTGCTCATATGTATTGACGGCGACAGAGCTGACGGCCTGCTTCAGGCATTGAAACAAAGGGGTGTTCATGATGCCGCCATTGTCGGACAGGTTGATTCTGAGCCAAAAGAGCAAATTTTCGTCGAGTAAACGGTAACGTTCATCAGAGTTGACATTTGCTTTCAATCCTGTTACGAAGTGATCGCATAACGATTATAATTATTGAGGAGTGTATGCATGCCTGATCAATTGAATCATTTGGACTATTATCGTCTGCCGTGGAATTATTCGGACAACGGCGTCTCCTGGCTGGAACCCACCACCGATTGTAATCTTCGATGTGAAGGATGTTATCGACATTTACACAGGAACGGGCATAAATCCCTGGAGGATGTCCGTGCAGATCTTGAAGTTTTCAAGAACTTAAGAAAAAGTGATTGCATGAGTATTGCCGGCGGAGATCCACTTGTTTATCCGAAAATCGTGGAACTGGTAAAAATGGTAAAGGAGATGGGATGGAAACCGATTGTCAATACAAACGGTCTGGCGCTTAATGAATCTTTATTGAAAGAGCTTAAACAGGCCGGCGTTTTTGGGTTTACATTTCATATCGATACCAGCCAAAAACGACCAAAAGTCCATGCTGGTTCCGAAAAGGAACTCAATGAGTTAAGGTTGTACTATGCCCGGATGCTGGCAAGAGTGGGTGATATTGCCTGCTCGTTTAATGCCACCATATCCGAGAAAACATTGCATGAAATTCCGGATATGACCCGGTGGGCAGAGAAGCACGCCGATATTGTTCATACCATGGTGTTTATTTTATTTCGTTCTCCAAGCCTGTCAGGAAATTTTGATTTTTACGTAAACGGAAAAAAAGTCGACCTTGATGGAACTTACAAAGAGACAAATTGGGGGGGCCATAAGGCCCTCATGTCACCGGATATCGTGGCAAAAATAAGAGAAGTTGATCCGATGTATACCCCATGTGCTTACTTAAACGGGACTGCGAATCCAGACTCCCTAAAATGGCTTTTAGCCAACCGTGTGGTCTTCAACGGAAAAACCATGGGATATGTATCACCGAAATTTATGGAATTGGTGCAAACACTGACCCACCTGTTCACCGGTAAATATCTGGCATATACCAGGCCCCGAGGTGTTTCCAGGGGCAAGCTGGCTTCTTTTCTTGCCGGTCTGGTAGATAGGAAAATGAGGCGCATTTTCATAAGAATTTTTTCCCGGATGTTGATCAATCCGAAAAATATTTTTCGTGCTGCCTATATTCAGAGTCTTATGATTATTCAGCCGGTCAATTTTGAGTCGGATGGCAGGCAGGATATGTGTGACAGTTGTCCGGATATCACTGTTCATAACGGGAAGCTGGTATGGAGTTGCCGTCTTGAAGAAATGAATACTTACGGCGCATTTGTCCAGAGCGTACCCAAGCGGGAATAGAAACGATTTTTGAACCTTTTGGTCGCTGCATCTGGTCGCGAGAGGGACTTTATACCCTTTTATCGAAAGGCGCCGCCCCGATATAACCGCCAAAATATAAAACAAACTCCTAAAAAGGGAATCCGTCGCAGACGCGGTGTCACCGCAATGGTAATTCCCGAATGTCGCTCTATTTTCCACAACACATAGTCGATGCCGCCTTTAAATGTCAGCAGGCCCTTTAAAAGACGCAACAGCGATAGCAACTTGCCCTGGATAAACCGCACATGCCATGCCAATCGGTTGACGAACCGTATCCGGATAGGAATTTGTGCGTGATAATGGCAAGAAACATTGCAGGTAACCGCGTCCACGGAATATGGAAGTGCACCCATCGCAATCCGGGTCAGTTGTTCGTAATACTGCGGGGCCCATTCGAACAGACGCACCAGTTTTTCCGGACGTTCTGCCCGAAGTTCCGCTCGATAACTGAGCAACAACCCCTGATACCATAATATGCGGGCGTCAAATTGCGCCGGTATGTAAGGCAGGGTACGAGTCATGAACGTAATGACTGCCTGGGCCAAGGCGGTGTACACGACGTCGGCAATCGATTCATGGCGGGAATACAGGATTCCGGCAGGCTGGGCAAATCGTCCCCATAAATATGAATGAAACCAGTTCATTGAGGTTCCGCGTTGAAAATCTGCCAGAGAGATGACCGTATATTTGGCCCGCACCACGATACCGTCAACCGTTACTTCCAAATAAAATACATTCGGCGGTAACAGCCTGTTTAAGGTCGTATGCAGGTGTTGGTGATATGCAGCACGGTAACTGTTGACCAGCAGATATAAATCAACCAATCCATCACTGGCGTCGACCCTTTGAAAACACGAACCATGAAATAAAATGGCCATGACAGCATTTCCATATCGGGCCAATAATTCATCGCGCAACGCGTGCAGACCCGTCGGAACGAGTCTGGATGCATGCTGACGGATGAATGGGATGATCTGGCGTGAGGTTTCCATGATCACAATCTTAGAAATGATGCCTGTCCACCATCGGTTATGATTATATTCTCGTTCGATGATGCAGGCAGATGAAGTTCTCCATCCAATGCAAATCCACCGGTGACTTGCAACCGCACTTCACTGGCATTATAGCTGAAATAACCGTTTTCCGGTATCCGATAGCGGGAGGCCTTACCACATGCCAATAACGATAGAACATGTATTAGATGTTCAGGCCGGGCATGGATTAAGGTGACATGCAATGGCGCATTCTCTATGCCCCAGAAGGGGCGCAACCCGAGAAACAGACGTTCAACAGTCGTGATCAACACCAACAGAAAATCATCCTTCAGGCATGATCGCTGATCCAGACGGATAGTCATAGGTGCTGTGCGCCGATATTTACTATCTTTCAGGACAACGCCCAGCACATATTTTGCCACTGTCAACCCGGGAGCCAGTTCACCATGCAATCCCTTGGTATGAATATTTCGGCGACAGAACTCAATGGCCTGGTAAATAACTGCTGCTCCAAAAATCATCCCGTACAGCGGGTGCTGATGAGATGATATCTCTACTTTCATGATCGGTCGCCGGACAATACCCCATTTACCCTCTCCGGTATTCACCCAATTCAACAATTTGCTCAAACCACGATCACGGGAACCCTTGATCCCTGCATCTCTGGCGATGATACTGTCCGTACCTGCACACAAAAGCGCCAAAAGCGGCATGCGGCTGAACGGTTTGCAGAAAAACATGGCGGTGAGAACGGTTTGAATGGTTCCGTCCCCACCGTTGATTACCACCAGGTCTATCTCATTACGCTCAAATTCTTCCAGGACCGCCACAGTATCCGCCAGGGTTTGCGCCTCGCGATGCAGGGAATTCGGATGACGGTTTAATATATTTCGAACCGCCCCTAAACCTTTTTGATTTCCACCACTGTAAGGGTTGCTTACAACACCCACGCGCAGCATTTTATCCGGTGGAAAATTGAAAGACCCGTGCGAAAGGTCTTCACCTGTGGAAAGTGCTATTTGACTAATATTTTCCCGTGCGTCTCTCAAAGTTACTCCCTGCATAATTACAATGTGCGAAAAGACCATTAATCAACGGGCTCATTAATCGGTAGTATAGTGTGTAAACAACCTTATCGCAAGGGATTTGTCATGCAAAGATGGGTTGACATCCATAATCCAGGACCTTAATGGTCCCTGAATGATCCGCACGTAGCCGGCCCACGCCAGTCGCAAAAGAAGGAAAAGGCTGGTCCATACCGTCCAGAAAGCAACCGCCAAAAGCCCAAGATCAGGGCGGCCCACGAAAAAGCATACGGTTAACAAAATCATGTTCGGGTTGCGCCTGGCTGTAATCAGCCTGAAATACGAATCCAACGGGCGCCAGCAGAAAATCCCGAATCTTCCCAGACACCGCTGGAATACAACTTCGGTAAAACGACCCACAACGTACCCGATCACGATGAACCATAAGACGCCACTCAACGAAAATCCTAAACCCTCCGGATGGGACATTTTTAAGCCAAGGCCCCACAGGATGTACCAAATCGGCGGGTGGACAATGTCAATAATGTGGTCAAAATAGTGGCCAAACCGGCTGGACGTTACGGTTACTCGCGCCAATTTTCCATCCACGGTGTCCAAAAAGGTCATCAACCATCCTGCGAGCAGACCCCAACCATAATGACCGTAAGCGAACAACACCCCAGCGAGTATTACCAGTAACAAGCCTGTCAGGGTGACATGGTTCGGCCGGATCCCAAAGCGAACACATTGTCCGACCACCCATCGAGCCGGAATCGGCCAGGCCCACTTTGTAATCAAATCGGTGACGCCTTTATAGGACCAGTCGAAAAGTCGCCGTTCCAAATCCCGGCTTTTTTCAGCTGAAATGGATAGCACAAAAGGAGGCTCAAACTTGCGTATCCTTTCTTGAAAGGAGATCGACAAGGTTTCCAGGGTCTGGGTCTTCACGCCCGGCAGCGATTCAGCCATTGCGGTTTCTTCGATGACATCCAGGGCTTGATGTGCTATGCTGGCAGGAACATGAGCTGCAACAGCTACCTTTTTCGGCTCCCCGTTAAGTTGCAGGACAATGTTTGGCGTTGCGGCCAGATAATTGACCAGGCGATCGTCGAACAGGTGGTCGGCGCGCAGGATCAAAACAAAGTCGTCGTCGTGAAGAGCGCTGAGGTCATTCACCATCTTAGTTTTACCATCGGCTTTTAACACACGCTCAATGCGCTGACGTGATGTAAGGCCCCAGATCTTAACCGGGCATTCTCTATAAATATAAGCATATAGTGGCATAAAATCACATAATTTAACGTCTCGGAATTTCTACAACTTAAT
>CAZBOB010000140.1:0-9448 GCA_964492995.1 uncultured Desulfobacteraceae bacterium
GCAATTTTCTCGAACATTTGTGTGAGTCCGACTCCCAGCGTGAAGACCGAGCCGATGTCGAGATTCTCGTCTGCTGTTTCATCGAAAAAAACATTGAGGCTGGATTCGAGACCGTCTTCCGGCAGCCAGTAACATACCATCACAGGAACTCGGGGCAGGGGGTGCAAAACCACGGATATATCTGATTCGAATTGTTTTTCCACCTGCTTTCCGCTTAATACATGGACCATATCATCAAAAAGATCGGTATAGGTGTCTGCCACTCGTTTCAAAGGCTCTTCGCATCGTTTCTGAAAAAGCGGATACCGTTCCTTTCCGTGTTTCAGCTCCCGAAACGAAACCCATTTTCCCGAAACCGGTACCCCTTTGCCGTAAAGAACGTAGGTGAGAAACGGGATGGCCACCCATGGATTGATGTGGATGTCAGTGGAAAGATTCCCTTTTGTATTCACGCTGAAATTTTTGCCCAGCACCTTGAGTGTCAGCTTGTCATCCGAAAACCGGGCTCCTATTCTTTTGGCGGCCCGGGCAAGGTCAAGGTTGGCAATTTCGTTTTTTAGCTTTTCCAGGTAGGCATCCCGGTTCTGTTCAACGGCATTCTGATTTTCGGTTTCCCCGGAGAACCGTTCAATAGTTTCCGGATCCAGTTTCGGGCATTCCTTGAGCTGTTTTTCCCCCTTGAAGACCGCTCCTGCAAATGCAAGACATGTTTTTTTGCCGCATTCCCGGCAATTCGACTTGTCGAGCAGCTGAAAGATTTCCATGGCGTTTTTCGGTTGCGGCATGCAAGTCCTCCTCTTTTATCTGCGTTTCAACCTCGGCACAATTTAAGTTTCCAATGCAGAAATTAGCAATTTTTCGCAAGGTCAAGAAAATCAAGGAATTACGCGGAGGCGTAAAAGTAGTACGCCGCACAAATAATTCCGCAGATTGACGTAGAGATTGCGGAAAAGGGCAATTTCTGGATGGAAACTATCTAAATTTAAATATATGCTGGGCTATGTCAACCCCCTACCCAAATCAAAATCCACCGCCGAAATAATATCGCAGTTAATTTTCGCGTTGAAAAGGTAATCCTTATCAATTAAAAGTCGTCTCATAATTTTTACGGGCCTTGACGACAAGGGGATGATGCATGTATAAAAAATATGGATTAAACATGACTCATCCATATTTTAATTGCCGATTGCGGTGGTTAGATAGGGATAATGATGAATAGATGATCAAGGAGGGTAAAACAAATGAAAGTGGTAGCCTTTAATGGAAGTGCAAGAAAAAATGGCAATACGGCCATTCTTGTTAATCATGTTTTCAAAGAACTTCAAAAACAAGGGATAGAAACCGAACTGGTACAACTTGCCGGCAAGGAAATACACGGATGTATCGCGTGTTATAAATGCTTTGAAAATAAAGATCAACGATGTTCCGTAACCCATGACGTATTAAATTCATGTGTTGAAAAAATGATCCAGGCCGACGGCATAATCCTGGCTTCTCCCACATATTTCGCCAACATTTCCACAGAGCTTAAAGCATTAATTGACAGATCCGGAATGACAAGCATCGCCAATGGGGGAATGTTCAAACGCAAAGTGGGTGCAGCCGTGGTTGCTGTTCGCCGCGGGGGAAGCATTCATGCATTCAATGCGATTAACCATTTCTTCTTTATCGGGCAGATGATTGTACCCGGTTCCAACTATTGGAACATGGGTTTTGGTATGGACAAGGGCGATGTGGAAAAAGACGAAGAAGGTCTGGGTACCATGAAGGTTCTTGGGGAAAATATGGCCTGGCTGTTAAAGAAAATTCACGGTTGATCCATAATCATTTCAACCCGGATTTGTCACCCATTCGAGCAGTGCAGGGATAAGAGGATTGACACGCATTTTTAATTTCTTATATTTAATTTATGCAAATGTGAATTTTGCATTAATTTCAGATATTTTTTTAATTTCTCAACAAACAGGATATAGACAGTTATTATGAAGACTTTCAAATGGAGAAAAGCTATTTTTGCCGGAATTTTGTCGCTTGTGCTGTGCGTAAACCTATATGCAGCCACTCGACAAAGAATTGAATCCGCACTTGAATCGGCACGCAAGGATTTACGTATCAGTATCGCCACCGAGGAACAAATCGATTCAGAGCTGGCAAAACTTAAAAAATCCAGGGATGCGTTGTCGGATATCGTTGAAGATTACGAACTTTACTTGAGCCGGGTTCAGGCCATGGTTGCTGAAAATCGCAAGATGGTTGCAAAAATAGAAGCACTCCATGCCAGGTATAATATCCAAAAATCACCGGACGGGTCAGCATATAGTGATGATACTGAAGCGATGGTGAATCCTGCAATTCCCGAGGAACAGGTGGTAGATGAAGTGCTCGCATTGGATCGCCAACTGGATAGCTCTCTGGCCCAATTCGACGAGATGCTGCTTAAGGAATTGGATTTGATCCGTGCGAAATCATCGGAACGAATGCAAGATCTGGCCGAGGAAGCGGCGGCTGCGGCAAAACGCTTGCGTGACCAGGGCATCGAAATAAATACTGATTTTGAGGATGAATCCGTTGAGTCCGAGCAGGGTTCGACCAATGCTCAGAAAAAGGTCGAAACAGAGGAAGGCGCCTCCGAAACCGGAAAACAAAATAAATCTGAAGGCGACAAGGATGATGGCGAATTGACCACTCGGGACTCATCCCGGGAAGCCGTTGAAGGTGCCGGGAATCATCCCAAAAATCGCTACGACCCCAAAGATGATGACATCGTGGCCAGACAGCTTCGCGAAGCGGCGGAAGAGGAAGCTGATCCCGAACTCAGGAAAAAGCTCTGGAAAGAATATGAACACTATAAAAAAAATATGGGTAAATAAAATAAGGATATTATCCATTATTCCACTATTATAATGTACCCTTGGGACAAAAATCATGACTCATGTGCTTAGATGAAATTTACTAATCATCATAATTTGGTATTCATATGTTTTATTTTAATTTTATCCAATGGGTGTGCTACCTATTATGCTCAGAAAGTCGGCCCCACTGACATAATGAAAGCCCAGGAAGAAATCCTTGAAGACCAATTGCTTGATGTGGGCATTCAAGTCTTTGAGTCCGACAAAATTACAGAAAGGCAAGCCAAAGAAGAACATACCAGCCCGGAAGTCAGAAAAGCGGAAAGCCATTTCATACCGTATCATCTGAAAAATACCCTGCAGCAAAGCAATTACTGGGGTGCTGTTCGTGTACTTCCCACTGAGACGGAAAGTATCGATGTTCTGGTTAAAGGTAAAATCCTTGAGTCAAACGGGGAAAATTTGGCAGTTCAAATACACGTGGTCGATGCCACCGGAAGAAGCTGGTTCAGTAAAAATTATAAATCCCAAGCCACATCCGAATTTTATTCCGGCAATCTGATGGGAGAAAAAGATGCGCATCAAGACCTATACAATGCGATCTCCAATGACATGGCTGAATATTTCAAAAGGTTGCCTCCTGATAAAATCAAAAAAATCCGTACCGTATCGAAATTAAAATTTGCAGAGGATTTTGCACCGTCCGCCTACAGTGGATATCTGGCAAAAGATATAGAAAACATCATTACCGTCAATCGCCTGCCCGCCGATGAAGATCCTATCATGATCCGCCTACTTAAGATACGGGAGCGGGAGAACATGTATATAGACACCTTGAACGGATACTATGAAGAATATTATTCTGAGATGTGGTCTTCCTATGAGAATTGGCGTAAGCTCAATTACGAAGAAATTAAGGCGATCAAAAAGATCAAGCGGGAGGCCACCATGCGCAAGCTGGCAGGTGCGTTGCTGGTGGCAGGTGCTGTTGCGCTGGGTGCAGGGAACGCCAAAAACACCGGAGCGCTTCAGGTAGGCATGATCCTGGTGGGCGGTCAGGTGATCATCCAGGGGTTTAATATTACCAAGGAAGCTGAAATCCACTCATCAGCAATCAAGGAGCTCAGCGAATCTTTTGGAGGCGAGATGCGCCCTGTTGTCATGGAGTTCGAGGGTCAGCAGTATGAACTGACCGGATCGGCTGAAGAACAATTTAAACACTGGCGCGAATTGCTGCAACAGATATATCTCAAAGAAACCGGCTTCGATCCGGATGTTTCACCGGAAACCGGGGAAGAGATGAAAACTGAAAACTCTGAATAAAATCGAGTATCAAAACAAATTAAATAGGACGCCCCAGTACCATTTGCCGAAGCTACGGGGCAGGCAGATTTTCGCAGACCCGCCTGCCATGCGAGGCTCAAGCGGGCAGGTATACACAGACAATATTGTTATTTTGCAATTTAAGAATCTTGATAATCTGTGTTCATCTGTGTCCAAAAAAGGAAATTCCGAGACGTTCAATTATGCCGTCTGAAAAATCGACACAATCTCCTCAAAATAAACAGACTTCAGATCACAACGTGGAAATAATCACGCCGCTTAAGGTGCGCAGTCCCAGCGATCAACCGGATTCATCCCGTCCATTTCGGTTGACTGTGACACCTATTTTACTCTTGCTCATAGGCCTGGTGGTAGTGGCAGCAGGCGGCTTTATTTTCATCCGTCATTTATCGAAACATCCGGTGAATGTGAGCGAAGAAACTCATGGGACCAAAAAATCGGAAGTCCACGTCCAAAAGAAACCGGTCCCGGATGCCACCCGGAGGACCCAATTACAGGTCGACCCTTTGACACCGTCTGCACCCGTAACTCTCGACCCACAACAGACCATGGAACCGCAACAAACGATCAATCCTGCAAAACGGGCTCTTGAAAAAGAAAATGCGGAGAAGGCGCTGGAAGCGTTTTTAAAAATAAAAAAAGTGATCCAAGAAAAGGGCGTGGCTGAATGGGGCGGTAAAGAATATGAGGAAATGACAACCCTCAACCGGGAAGCGGATGAGCGGTTTATGGATCATATGTTTTTGGCTGCCGCTGAAAAATATGTGCAAGCCGGCAGGAAAGCAGCCGGGTTGGCCGACACGACCCAAGCTGTGTTTCAAAGACTGCTTGAGGAAGGTCGGAAGGCTCTTGAAGAGGGTGACAGTAACATTGCCCAAAAAAAATTCCGCACGGCCTTAATGATCGAACCGTTCAGTGATCCGGCCCAACGAAATCTGGAACGGGCTGAGAAGCTTGATGCGGTGAATCTCCTGGTAGAATCGGGCAAAACCCATGAGAAAAATGGCCGGTTTGCTTTTGCCCACACCGATTACCAGGAAGCCCTGAAGCTGGACCCTGAATCCAAAGAGGCTCAAAAGGCCCTAAACCGAGTGAAAGAACGGATCGTCGGCCAACAATTTCAGAAACTCATGTCAGATGGATTGACGGCATATCACGACGGCCGTTATCAATCTGCCAGGACCCAGCTTCTAAGGGCAAAATCGTTCCGGCCCGATTCACGCGAAGTACAGAATGCTCTATTACAGGTTGATGAGGCAATCCGGCTCGCTAAAATTGAAAAACTGCGGCAGAAAGCGTTGACTGCCGAGCAGACTGAAGATTGGCAGAAGGCCCTTAGATCTTATCTGGCGGTTCTTAAAATTGATCCCAATATAAGCTTTGCCGTACAGGGTAAAGAACGTGCTCTGGAACAAATTCGCGTTGCCAAGCGGATTCGGTTTTTTCTTGAAAAACCCGATGTCATGGAATCAAACCCGCAGCTTCAAAATGCGGTACTTGTCATCGAGGAAACCGAAAGCTTACAACCGAGAGGACCGCGACTCAGCCAACGGTTGGATGAACTAAAGGCTCTGGTGGATGCCGCTCGGACCCCCGTTAAGGTGATGATCGAATCAGATAATCTCACGGAAGTTGCCGTTTATAAAGTCGGCAAACTTGGGCGATTTACCACTCGCGAGTTATCGCTGAGACCCGGTAGTTACACAGTGGTCGGTTCACGTGATGGGTACAAAGATGTCCGGCAGAAAATCATTGTGAAACCCCGCCAGAAAGCAATGCGTGTAACGGTTATATGCGGAAATAAGGTGTGACCTCAAAACGGGTCAAATAAAAATGGAATCAAAACCGATAAAAATCGAGCCCAAATCCTTTCGCTCCGGGCGTCCCTCCCCAAGAGTAAAGCCGTTTAACATCTTAAAATGGTTTTCCGGTGTTTTTTTGGGAGTTGTTCTGATCTTACTGGGGATCTCGGCATGGTTTGTCTTTACGGCCCGCCAGGTCGTGATAACCATAGCGCCTGTTCCTGAAACCCTAGCGTTTTCCGGAAGCATGCTTACGCCCCGAATCGGCGACTATTATCTGATGCGACCCGGAGAATACACGTTGACGGCATTAAAGGAGTGCTTTTTCCCCCTCGAGCATCCGTTTCGGGTCAGTGCTGAAAAACGGCAGAATTTACATCTGAAGATGAAAAAACTTCCCGGTCGGCTTATGATCCAAGCCCATCAATCCGGCGTGACCCAGAGCAACATTGTTGGTGCGCAGGTGTATATCGACGGTCATGAGGTCGGAAAAACCCCCATAGAAAGTCTTGAAATAAAGCCGGGTCCGGCAAACCTTGAAATTCGCGCCTCGAATTACCAGGACTTGAAGACGGATATCAAGGTGCACGGGTGCGGAAAACTTCAGGAGTTTAATATGGCGCTGCTTCCGGGATGGTCGGATGTTACCGTCAGTTCCGTGCCCCAGGGCGCTGCCCTAAAGATTGACGGAAAATTGTTCGGAAACACCCCTTCACGCATTCAGCTTGCGGCCGGCACTTACCTGCTGGAAATCAGTGCCGATCTCTATAAAACCTGGAAACACCGCCTGGTCGTGAAACCGAATGAACCCCAGGAAATAAAGGATATACAGCTCCAGCCGGCTGACGGCAAGTTGGCGATCAAAACAAAACCCGTCGGGGCGAATGTGATGATTGGCGGAACGTTCATCGGTCAAACGCCGCTGGTGATTGATCTTTCTCCCAATGAAGATCACGTGGTTCGAATTTCCAAGGCCGGTTATGAAAAAGCAACCCGTAACGTGAAGGTTCCATCGGCAACATCAACACGGCTCGACGTAAATTTAAAACCCAGGGAAGGCATCATACACTTTTGGTTGAAACCGGCAGACACGGAACTTCTGGTGAACGGCAAATCATGGGGCACTGCCCCCAAGCAACTACAACTGATTGCAGTGGAACATACCCTGGAATTCAAAAAAAAAGGATACCGCTCGTATCGTACCCGTATTACACCCCGGCCCGGGTTCCCACAACAATTGAAAATAGCCCTGATAAAAGAGAGTGTTTCCAAAGAAGCGACATCCACGATGATCACAACCCAAACCGGTTACCGGCTGAAGTTAATTCGGCCCAAGACGTATACCATGGGATCTTCACGCAGAGAACAGGGACGCAAATCCAATGAGACCCTGAGGAAGGTCAAACTGACACGGCCGTTTTACATGGGGCTTCAAGAAGTGACGAACAAAGAGTTCAAGGAATTCATGGGCCAGCACAATTCAGGAACTTTCAAATCCAAACATCTGAACCGTGACGATCAGCCTGCGGTTGGGATAACCTGGGAACAGGCGGCGCTGTTCTGCAACTGGCTCAGCGCCAAGGAATCACTCTCGCCTGCCTATAGTAAAAAAGGGGAAAAGCTGGTTGCGGTAGAACCGTTAAATACCGGTTACCGACTGCCGACCGAAGCCGAGTGGGAATACTGTGCCCGGTTTACCAACACGCAGACATCCTTAAAATATCCATGGGGTCATAAATTCCCTCCCAAGCAATTATCGGGAAATTATGCCGATCAATCCGCAAAAGACTTGCTCCCGAACGTTCTTGAAGGGTACAATGATCAATATGCGGCAACGGCCCCTCCGGCCAAATTTAAACCCAATGGGCTGGGCCTGTATGATATGGGGGGAAATGTGGCGGAATGGTGTCACGACTATTATTCGATTTACAGCTATGCACCCGAAAAGATGTATGCAGACCCGGTCGGGCCGGTGAACGGTAAACACCATGTAATTCGGGGTTCCAGCTGGAAGCACGGAAGCATCGGCACTCTAAGGCTGGCATACCGCAGTTACAGCGATGATAAACGGCAGGATGTCGGTTTTCGGGTTTGCAGGTACTTAAAATAAATCAAACACATCAAATATTTTTCCCGTTTTGTTTACGCTCAATTAGGGTTAAAGTAAACATGACCTACTGGTATATCATAATTATTGTTTGTTTGGGGGTATGTGTTCCCCAAATGACCTGTGCCGGAACCGATCCGGCAAGATCCTTGAATGATTTAAACGGGCCGCTTATAAAAAATGTAGATTCAACTCATCATGCGGGAATATATTTTGCACAAAATGATCCGAAGAAAACGTCGAACACCGTTTCTGCCGATGATCTCTCAAAAGCCGAGGAAAAAACAACCCAATCGGAAACCCTAACAAAAGATAAAAATGCCCAAAAAAACACAAAACAGATGAAGCCGTTCGTCCCTTCAGAAAAGATTCCGGCGGATCAGGGGGTGGATTTCCCGTACGATATTTGATCGGCATAAAAACTGAATCATGGTATTGCTTGTTGCACTCGCGATCAGGTGGAGTGAAATATGATGTAACTTCTCAGTAAGTTCTGGTGTATAAAATGATAATAGTGAGCCGAATCCATAATTTATTGAGAAGTTACAATATGATTAATGAAGATATTATTAAAGCTGAAAAATTTTCTGATATCAAAAAAAAGAATTCATCATGAAAAAAACATTACCTGTATCCATGGAATTTATTTACCAGCTATTCTCTCTGATTTTGATTATCATTGTTGTCCATGCCGCTTACGTGGGCATCATCCGTCCCAATGCCGATGCCATCCTGGAACGGCAGGCCGCTATGATCGAAAAGGACAAAACCCTGAGTACAGAGCGGTCGGTCTATGTGTTGATTCGAGACTATGAGCAGGAATCGTGTTTTATTCTCATGTTCTGGGCGCTGGCCATTATGGTGTTTAAAGCCGTTACCACCATAAGGCACCGGACTTTGATAGAGAGGGATTTGATTCCGCTGGCCGAAGGTGTGCGTATCCTGCCTGAAGATACCCGGGAACTGTCCCGGGAGATTCAAGCGTTGCCGCCTTATCAACGGAACGCATTGCTTCCAAGAGCGTTGCTTGCGGGTTTGCAGAGATTCAGCTCTACCCGAAATGTTCAGGATGTTGCGGATGCCACCCATGCCTACTGCTCGGCGGAAGGCGAACGGCTGGAATCCGAATTGTCTATGATCAGGTATGTTGCCTGGGCCATTCCCTGCATCGGATTCATCGGCACGGTCCGGGGAATTGGAGATGCGCTCGGACAGGCGCACCAGGCCATTGAAGGAGAGATCTTCGGTGTTACCCGCAGTCTGGGAGTCGCGTTCAACTCCACCCTGATCGCACTTCTTATCAGTATTGTTCTCATGTTCATGTTGCACCAACTGCAACTCCT
>CAZBOB010000141.1:0-9376 GCA_964492995.1 uncultured Desulfobacteraceae bacterium
CGCCTGACCTCAATTTTAATTGTCGCCAGACTTCAAAAATAATTGTCGCTTGACAGAGGCCTTACGGGCGAGGGCATAGGAATTTAAGATGCTATGAGGCTGAGTTGAGAATATTGTAAATATTCAGGGGGTGAGCTAGAAATTACGTAGTAAGCCACCCAAGATTTGGTTGTTGTTCTTTGAAATATGCGCTGATCGCATCAACAAGGATCGGGAAAACCGGCTGAGCTTTGATTCGGCATGTCTGTTTGATTGACAGAATGCGTTCGACCCATCGGTTTCCTTTGTCGCTTTGGGTTCCATTGCTACGCTTGCGCCATATGACACCGAACCTTAAGGCACGCTCGGCCCGATTATTGGTTGGTTCAACGCCGTTTTCTTCGAGAAATACCCATAGCGAGTCCATTTCTCCAAGAAGTGATCGCGCCAGTTGACCCGCACCATCATCGGCTCCTTCATACATAAGCAGGAGCAGCATGAATCTGGAATAAAACGCTTCCCATTGTTTATCAGAGGGGGGCGCCTTGGCCCATCGGCAAAGTAATTGCAACTCTTTACGAATGCTTTCTCCAAAATTGCTGACCGATTCATCCTTTCTCTCAGATAGAGCCTTGGCCTTACGGATATAGTGGGATAAACAGCTCTGCCTGCTGTTGATCCAATTGACATAGACGCCATAATTGTCACTGACAAGGATTCCCCTCCAGTCATCGACAAGTTGATCAAAGGCCTTTTTGGACCGATTGGGATGAACCATAAAAAAGGCAACAGCGTGATTGACCATGGTCCATAACCATTTGAGTGTGCCGGATTGAAACCAGGAGGTCTCATCAATATAGTTGACTTTAGCCTGTCGAGCCTGTTTGCTGATTTCGTCATACACCGGTTTGAGGGCTTCTGATGAGCGGTCAATGATGCGTTGAATGCCGCCAACCGAAATAGGAATTCCCAGCACCGATTGGCAAAAATCTTGCACAGTTTGTCGACTGGCTCCGTGAGAGCCGCTGAGTTCGGCCACCATGGCACTAAAGCGGTAGCCGTATCCACTCTGATATTCTTTGGGCACACCCGCTCGTATGGTTTTGCCGCAGCAATTACATCTGGCTTTGTGTAATATGAAATGAGTAACGTTCATCTGAATTTCCGGGAGATCAATGTGCTGATGCGTATAGTAGGGCTCGATGGTGCCAGCAGCAAAATCGCATCGGCCGCAGTCACATAGGACCGGTACTATCATTTGCGTATCCGTTGGCTCCAGCATCTGCTGTCGATATCCTTTATGGCCTTTTTGACCGCCCCTTTTTCTTTTGCTTTTTTTGCCTTTCTTCTTCGGTTTTTTGAAGGGGCTGTCCGATGACGGCGGTTTATTGGAATTTTGAGAATTCTGCTTTGTTATGCCCTCAAGCTGTTCGATTCTTTTTTCCAGCTGTTGGACCCTGGCAACAAGTGCCGTGATGGTCTGTTCCAGGTACTCGATATATTGTTTTACCGGCTCAGGTGTAGCTGCCCAGTCAAGGAGTGAAAATGGTCTTTTCGGTTCCATGACATAGGGCTTAGCATATAAATAAAGAAAAATCTAGTTATTTTTTAAATAATTTCAGAGTGTTATTGGTCAAACAATATTGACTGAAATTTCAGAAGGTTATGAGCGCTCTAAAAGATCAACATACCCCCTGAATAATTACAGAATATTTATTTAGAAACTACATCAGAAAAAGAAATTCCAAAATAGAAATATCAATTATGCTTGGACTTTAAAAAATGAGATAAAATGTTATTTATATTCGAAAAGGCCAATAATCCAACTTTATTAACTTTATAAAACCGTGTTAAAATTTCTCAAGGATGAGAAATCTTATTGTAGATAAATTGGATAACAACTCCAGTTTTATAACAAAATTTTTGAAATGAACCTAATTGGGTAATTAATATGAATTATGCTCCTATATTAATAGCCACCTTGAATCGTTATAAACACTTTAAAAACTGTGTTGAATCTTTATTAAGCAATGAAAATGCTGATAAAACACATTTATATATAGCGTTTGATGCACCTTTAAAAAAAGGTCATAAAGAAGGATATTTTAAGATAAAAAATTATTTGGAAAATATTTACGGTTTCAAAGAATTAACTATAATTAAAAGAAAGTATAATTTTGGAGCCTTTAATAATATAAAAAGTGCAATGAGTAAAATCTTTAAGACTTATGATAGGGTTATAGTAAGCGAAGACGACAATCTCTTTTCAAAAAATTTTTTAAATTTTGTTAATGAGGGATTATACAAATATGAGCATAAAAATGAAATTTTTGCAATTTGTGGTTATAACTATCCTATCAGTATTCCAAAAGATTATAATGATGAAATTTATATATGGAAAGGATTCTCAGCATGGGGATTCGGTGTTTGGAGAAAGAAGTTTGAAAAAGTTAATTTTTCTATAGAGGAAATACGTGATTATCTGAAGAGGCCCAGCAATATTAAAGAATTAAATAAATATGCCCGACATTATTTGACTGGACTGCTACTTAGTCTAATGACAAAGGAAATTCATGGAGATGTATTTTTATCTATGTTTTTAATAAAAAACAATATGTATTCAGTTTTTCCAATTGTTTCGAAGGTGAGAAATATGGGACATGATGGAAGTGGGTTGCATTGCAAAGTAACTAATGAATATTCGAATCAGATAATAGATGATGGAAATTCCAATAGTCTCTTTCCAGATTATATTTTACCAGATGCCTCTATCGAAAGGGTACTAAGAAAGCATTTTAATATTTTTTCTAAAAGAAAATTCAATAAATTTGTTTTTAGAAATATTATTATGAGTCTTTGGGCATTATTAAAGAATTAAATTGATAGCCTATGAATTTATTACAATGTAATATAGCTGCAAATTATATTGGGAAAGTATATATTATCTATGGCAAAATAATTCCTTGAAATGTAAAAAATGTATCTCATATAAATAGCTCAAAAGTTTTTTTAGACGCAATTATGCAGTAAATAGCTTTTTTCTATTAATGTTGGATAAAACTAAAAAAAAAGAATTTAGAAAAAATGTATTAATAGTAGGTAAAATACCTCCCCCCTATTATGGCACTTCTGTTTGGACAAACATATTAAAAAAATCAGGATATTTTACAGTATTTGATTCAAAAATTAATGAATCAGTAAAGACAATTGGAGAAAGACAATTCGGAAAAGTATTTAGAACCTTTTTTGTTTATCTTAATTTCATCCGGATAATAAGAAAAACTAATCCTAAAGTTACTTTAATTCCAATTAGTCAGTCATTAATAGGCTATATTAAAGATTCCATATTTATTTTTATATCCTTAATATATTCAGATAAAATACTAGTTTTTCTGCATGGTGGAAATTTTAAAAACTGGTTTGATGATAGAAGCCTAACTATTAAATGGTTTGTTGAATTCACACTTATAAAAACTGATGGAGTTATTGTATTAGGAGATAGATTGAAACACCTATTTACAGAATTTTTTCCTTATGAAAGTATTTTCGTTTCACCAAATGGTATTAATATTGACTTCCCAAATGTTAAAAAGAATAATGATCAGATTGTAACTATTTTATACCTTGGCAATTTACAGGTGTCCAAAGGAATAAAAAGTGTTGTTAATTCAATAAAGTGGCTAAAAAATTGCAAAGTTGACTTTAAAGTTGATGTGATCGGTAATTGGAGGGATACTAAGACTCGCGATTGGGCACTAAAATTTGTTCATGAATTTGATTTACCAATTAATTTTTTAGGTCCTAAGTACGAAGCTGAAAAATATAAGCATATGAAATTATCAGATATCTTTATTTTTACACCAGTCTCAGAAGAAGGGCATCCATTTGTTATTATCGAAGCTTTGGCTGCTGGTCTCCCGGTCATATCATCAAATAGAGGTGCTATTTCTGAATCAGTAATAGATAATTTAAATGGTTTTATAGTCGAACCAAATGATACTAAAGGTATAGCAGATAAGTTAAGAAAATTGATCGAAGATAAAGATCTACGAAAAAAAATGGGAATGGAAAGCAGGCGCTTATATAAAAAAAAATATACAGAGAAAAATATGGTGGAAAGGCTTAAAGCAATTTGTGATGAAGTAAATAGTAATTGAGTTTAAAAGAAGTTAAATTTTTAATTCAGTTTTAATTTTCAGAAAACATTTATAAAAAAAATAGTATGCTGCAACTCACACAACCGCTAAAATCCGGTAAAATGGAAATACTGGAGGTGCCTTATCCAATCCCTGAAAAAGGTAAGATAATTGTACGTAACTATTACTCTGTTATCAGTGCCGGTACCGAAGGTAAAACGGTTAAAGATGCTAGGCTTGGATATATTGGCAAGGCAAAAACAAGACAGAAAGAGGTAAAGCAGGTTATTAAAACAGTCCGAACTACCGGCCTGGCAAACACTTATAAAATGGTGATGAATAAGCTCGAAGCCCCTTCCCCCCTCGGATATTGCTGTGCAGGGGAAATTGTTTCAGTTGATGGAGATGTAAAGGACCTGAAAGTCGGTGACAGGGTGGCATGCGGAGGGGAGGGGGCTTATCATGCAGAATTGGTGTCAGTTAATAGAAATTTATGTGTAAAGATTCCGGATACTGTTGAAACCAGACACGCAGCTTTTGCGACTGTTGGTTCAATTGCAATTCAGGGTCTTAGGCAAGCTGATGTTCGGTTTGGCGAAAACTGTTGTGTTATCGGGCTTGGACTTATCGGCCAAATCACCATGCAGGTGTTGAATGCAGCCGGGGTTAAGTCCATCGGTATCGATATAAGTGATGCTCAGGTCAAACTGGCTGAAGCCTGTGGAGCAGACCTTGCCCTTAATCGTGACTGTCCTGACATTGAAAAGAGTATATATGATTTTACTGGCGGTTTTGGGACAGACGCTGTCATCATCACTGCCGGCACATCGTCAAACGATCCTGTTGAACTTGCCGGCAGGCTTTGCAGGCAGAAGGGAAAAGTTGTTGTAGTTGGTTCAGTTCCGACTGGGTTCAGCAGAGAACATTACTACAAAAAGGAACTCGATCTTCGTATGTCTTGCTCCTATGGACCCGGTAGATATGATCCAAATTATGAGGAAAAGGGCATTGATTATCCCATAGGATACGTTCGCTGGACGGAAAACAGAAACATGCAGGCCTTTGTTGATCTGTTAAGCCGTGGCAAGCTGAACATTGAAAAGCTGATTTCTCATACATTTCCATTTGAAAAAGCGGCCGACGCCTACCAAATGATCCTTGACGGGTCAGATAATTATACCGGCATTCTTCTGCAATATGATCTAAAAAAGGAAATCAAACCAAAGAAAATAATCGTAGCAGAAAAAACTACTCGGGCATCAGAACCGAATGTGGGTCTTATTGGGGCAGGGTCTTTTGCACAGAATATTCTATTGCCGAGGATGAAGGGCCTGTGCAACATGATTGGCGTCGCAACAGCAAGAGGGAATAATTCCAGATATGTAGCAGATAAGTACCGGTTTAACTACTGTACAGATAATTCTGATGACATATTTGAAGACAGTAAAATCAATACTGTTTTCATATTCACCCGCCATAATCTTCATGGAGCTAATATTATTAAAGGACTAAATGCGAAAAAGCATGTCTTTGTCGAAAAGCCCCTTGCTATGAATATTGATGAACTCGAAAGTGTTAGGGAGGCATACGAAAATCAGAAAGGTAGCTTTCATTTGATGCTTGGATTTAACAGGCGGTTTTCACCTCATGTTCAGAAAATCAATGAACTGTTTAGAGAAGACGCACAAAAGGCAATCAACATCCGAATGAACGCAAGAGCACTACCTGATACACATTGGGTGCATGATCCTGAACAGGGCGGCGGACGTATTATTGGAGAAGTATGCCACTATATAGATCTTGCAATGTTTATTGCCGGAGCAGAGATAGTATCAGTCTTTGCGAATGATATGTATGATACCAAAGGACTCTGCGACACTGTCAGCATCAGTCTAAAATTCAGTAATGGGAGTGTGGCTTCGATATCTTATGTTTCAAATGGCAATAAAAGCGTTCCAAAAGAATACATTGAAGTTTTCTGCGATGGCCGGGCTGCAATCATTGATGATTTTAAGAAAATGACCATCTACGGCAAGAAAAAAACAAAATTCAATCTATCTTCTCAGAACAAGGGTCACAAGGAAGAAGTTATCCGTTTTCTTGGGGCGATCAAGAACGGATCAAAATGTCCGGTTCCATTCCAAGAGAGCTATCTGTCCACACTGGCGACCTTTGCCGTCATAGATTCAATAAGAAATAATACTCCCATCAATCCACAAACTGTTCAACCAAAAAAAAGAATAGAAAAATATTAGAGAACTTCATAGTTTTTTGTATCTTATCCCCCCTGTGAGTTAAAAACTACTAATGGACGTTTATAAGAAGATACATGCTGCCACTTTCAAACTAATTGACTATATTGAGAAGGAAGAATATAAGGGCTATGATCCTTATGATGCATTGAAATCCCCTCTGTTTAATCTTCCATTACTCAGAACAAATAAGCTAATCCGGTTCGGTGCCCTACAGTTTGAAAAACGCTTTCCTATTAATTTAAGACCATTTTTATTGATACCAAAAGGACTCAATCCTGTAACTTTAGGATTGTGCATACAGGCATACAAAAATTTAGCAGTTATATCTCCCGAACATAAAAGCCGGTATGAACATCGAATCAACAAACTGATTAAAAACCTGATTGAGTTAATCCCTGGAGGATACAAAGGTGCCTGTTGGGGTTATGATTTTGATTGGGAAGCAAGATACGCAAATATTCCTTCCTATCAACCAACTATTGTCGCAACAGGCATTATAACGAATGCTCTATTCAATGCACATTTGGCATTAAACATTCCGGAGGCACTTGATCTGTGCATTAGTTCCAGTGACTTTATCCTTCATGATTTAAATAGAACGTACAATGGTGATAATTTCTGTTTTTCATATTCCCCATTTGACAAACAAATAGTTTTTAATGCATCCATGAAGGGAGCAAGAGGCTTAGTCCAGGTTTATTCAATAACTAAAGATGAATTTTTGAAGGAACAGGCTAAGAAAGCGGTAGGCTTTGTCATGAAGCACCAGGATCAAAATGGGGCCTGGAACTATTCTAAAAACAAAGTTGGTGATTGGATTGACAACTACCACACAGGTTATGTGATAGACTGTCTCGATGATTACATTAGATATTCCGGAGATACAACGTATAAAAAAAATCTCGAAAAAAGTTTTATTTATTATAAGGAGCACTTTTTTGAAGAAGGTAGAATCCCTAAGTTCTATAACAACAATGTATATCCCGTCGATTGTACTGCGGCTGCTCAGTCACTATTAACCCTTGTCAGATTTGATCAATTAGACCTCGCCCAGAACGTCGCACTATGGATGATCGATAACATGCAGGCGCCGGAAGGTTTTTTTTACTTTAGGAAATTCAAAAATAGAATAATAAAAACATCATTTATGAGATGGTCAAATGCGTGGATGCTCCTTGGACTGAGTGAACTACTTGCAATGCTCTCTAAAAATTATGTGAAAAATCAAATATGAAAATGAAATTATTATTCTATTTTGGGCATCCAGCTCATTTTCATTTGTTTAAGAATGTTGTTGTGGATCTGAAAAAAAGGGGGCACTCAATAAAAACCCTGATTAAAAAAAAAGATATTCTTGAGAATCTTTTAATGGGTTCTAATTATGATTTTATAAACATACTACCTGAGGGACGAAAGGACAGCAAAATAGGCATTGTACTTGGCCTGATTAAAAGATGTGTTAAAATGCTCTTATTTTGTTTGAAAGATAGGCCGGATCTTTTGATCGGAACTTCAGTTGAAATGCCATATGTTGGAAAGCTTTTAGGAATACCTTCAATAAATGTAAATGAAGACGATGCAGAGGTTGTTCCTCTATATTCAAAACTGGCATACCCACTCGCAAGTGAAATCCTGACACCTGAACCATGCAACAATGGCAAGTGGGAGAGTAAATCTATTAAATACGCAGGGTATCATGAGCTCGCATATCTTCACCCGGTTACCTTCAAGCCTGATCGCTCCAAAATACAGGACTATTTTCAGACAGAATCACCATACTTTATAATCCGGTTCTCGAAATTGACAGCGCATCATGATCAAGGCATACATGGAATTAATGGAGATATTGCTGAAAAAACAATTAAAATTCTAGAACCTCATGGCAGAGTTTTTATTACCTCTGAGCGAGAATTTGAAACCCAATTTGAAAAATACAGAATAATGATCAATCCCCTTGATATGCATCATGCAATGTATTTCGCAACAATGTATATAGGCGATAGCCAAACAATGGCAGCAGAAGCAGGAGTTCTTGGAACTCCATTCATTAGGTATAATGATTTTGTCGGAAGGATAGGATACCTAAAGGAGATAGAAGAAAAGTATGAAATGGGTTATGGAATAAAGCCCAGAGAGCCTGATAAGCTTTATAACAAAATTAAAGAGCTTTTAGATACACCCAATTTAAAAGAAGTCTGGCAATACAAAAGGCAAAAAATGCTTTCTGAAAAAATTGATGTAGCTGAATTTATGGTTTGGTTTATTGAGAATTATCCAAATAGTGCAAGGATAATGAAGAAAGATCCTGATTATCAATATCGCTTCAGATCCACAGATTACGAAGATTAGCGCAGATTTTAAAAAAAAATTAGGGAGTTCTATCCGGTAAAAACCATCTGTATGCATGGAAGTCCCCTTAGTAAATTTGACAATAAAAAAATATGGGAAAAATATGATTACAGAGACTACGGCATCATTGCAGAGCCTTACTTTGACATTGATTTTGATGAAGTGTTTTACTTAACCGATACCGGAAGGTCATGGAACAATTCGAATGCCAGTTTACGAGATAAAGTCAACTCCAAATTTAATATTAAAATAAAGAACACGCATGATTTGATAGAAAAAATTCAAAACAATGAACTCCCGGATAAGATCATGGTCAATGTGCATCCGCAGCGGTGGAATGATGAGTTTATTCCCTGGGTGAGTGAGTTGGTCAGGCAGAGGATTAAGAATGTGGTTAAAAGATTAATAGTTCACCGCAGAGACGCCAAGAACGCAAAGAAAAGAGATATTTTTCTTTCTGCTGAGAGGCCAGAAAGAAAAAAATACCTTTTAAAAATATTACCCCACTAACATGACAATGGATATCAATAAGTTGAGCAGCAAAATTATTGGCGCGGCCATTGAAGTTCATAAAGCTCTTGGGCCTGGTTTACTTGAATCAGCTTATGAGGAATGCCTTTGTCACGAGTTTAAATTAAGAAGTTTTCCCTATGAAAG
>CAZBOB010000142.1:0-9322 GCA_964492995.1 uncultured Desulfobacteraceae bacterium
CTGATAGCTAAAATGGTTACATCTGTCAAGTTATTTACTTATTTATGGACGTCCCCCATATCCCAACTCAACCGCTTCATTTTCACCAGTGGAAGCACTCAAGGGATAGAAGCCGAAGCCGTAGTGCCGTTGTCCAGCGTAATGAACGTCCGAATCGTTGGATTGGCCACGGGAATCTAAAATTTTCAATGCGTTGATGGATTTAATCTTTGGTGTTATATGGCGCCCTTTAATGGTTATGAAAAAAGTTCTTACCAGTCGTAAAGAATTACCCAATACTTTTCGAACGGCGGGTCATTCTGACTATAACGATAAGACATGGTTCTTCCAGTGCCGGGGCCGGAACTGGTATCTTCACGCCAGTAGTTAATAAAAATGCCAGGTATGAGATTCTTGTTCGATCCTTCCATCCATACTTCCTTTTCTTCAATGATCTTCCAGACCGTACCATATTGCTTGCTTCGAACCCGTTCTCCCACGCGCGGTAGTCCGTGTCTTTCTCGAAGATCTTTGAATTTATATGGAGACCTTTCGGCGTAATCCAAAATCTTCTCTCCGGAAATGATAATCCCGATGGCCCCGAGCGGTGCGGTTAAAAGAATCGAAAGGACAGCGACGGCCAGGATTAAATCACCGGAAGCCACCCCTGCGGCCAGGGGAACCGCACCGATGGCCGCCTGGACCGTCGCCTTGGGAATATAGGCAATCACACAGAAAATCCTCTCTTTTAGGTTAAGCGGTGTTCCGATTAGAGAAATGTAGGTCCCCACACTGCGGAACAAAAGACCCACCAAAATGACGAGGGTTCCCGCAATTCCGGCATGCCAGGCCACTTTGACATTGACTTGGGCGCCTACCAGCACAAACAGAAGCAGTTCGGCAAACACCCAGACTTTTTTAAGTTTTTGGGAAATGAGATGTGCGATGGACTCAGACTTTTCAAGAATAATAAACCCGATGGCCATGACCCCCAAAAGGCTGGCAATGGGCACCCATTTTTCACATGCCGTTTCCAACCAGGTCAATATGATGGCGATACCTAACACCATCAAGGTCCGTTTGGGAGGCCGCCAGTCGTATTTGGTAAAGAGACGATATAAAAAATATCCCGGAATGACCCCCACAATAATTCCCAGCGTGATCGAAACCGGTATTTCTCCCAATTTGGCCCAGATATTGACCGAGCCGGCGCCATGCATGCCCAAAAATATCGAAAAGAGAACGATGACAAAAACGTCGTCAATCGAGGAAGCGGCAAGTACTAACGTGGGGATACCCTTTTTAGCGCCTCGGCCCCGGTCCATGAAATCAATCATCAGGGGCACAACCACGGCAGGAGAAACGGCGCCTAATATAGAACCAAGTATCGCAGCTTCCAGGTAGCTAATATGCAGCCACCGCGGGGCGACCAACATGACCCCTGCAATTTCGAAAATGGCGGGAATCACACTCATCAAAAGGGCTGCGCGTCCAACACGATGCAAAGTATCTTTATGCAGCTCGAATCCGGCACGCAGCAAAATGACAATCAAGGCAATTTTACGAAAATCAGCGGAAACTTTCATCGTATCCGAGGCCATCAGATTAAACACATAAGGCCCTGCCAAGATTCCCACTATCAGCATACCGACCAAACCTGGCAATTTTACTTTACGAAATACATAATCCGCCAATAGGCCCAGAACGATAATCAAAGAAAGACTTGCTGCCATAAAACTCCTCCATCCAGTTGTTTTTTTATAAAAAATCCCTAACTGTCAAAGCTAAGCAGGGTCTTTAAAAGATGCACAAAATAAAAACCCACTTTGTCTTGCCAAGTAGGAAAGGGAGCCAGTAATCAAGACGACTTCCACCTTGTCAGGTAGAAGTCATCAGCTCGGTTCACCGGTAATAAAACCGAACGGTTAAAGCAGACTTCATTGCCTTTATTTTACTGCTTGATTGGAAAGGGGTGGCTGACTTACCCTCGGGATCCGGGAGGCCTGGAGGAGGAAAAGTCAATTCGGAACACAAGCCATCGCCAGCAATGTGCAGTAGGGAAATGCAATCCCCATCCCGATATTCATCCGTAACATTTTTACTGTTACGCACCCCTAAATATTATACTAATTTTGGACAAAATCTGCGTTTCAGGACGTTATGCCGAGGCGTTTCAAGGGGAGTCAGTTCTCTAAACCAACCCTCAAGGCTTCCAATGCACCGGCAACCTTTTCAAGGCGACACACCTCTTCGGCCACGGTTTCACCATGCTCTTTTTTCCGGGAGTTGGCCGTTTTCATAGCACCCTGGGTGGCGGCCACGGTTTCTTCCAAACGCTCCTTGATCTTGGAGGCAAAACGCGCAAAAGAAATATTGACATTTTGCATTGTGGACCATCGAAGATTTTCCACGTTGCGCCGCACAAGGTCGTCCAGCCGCTGATCCATGGATTTTAGCATTGGAATCGCATCCGTGTTCCAGGTATTCAGAACCCAGTAGGGCCGTCTCTCCGTTTCCAGGGCATTTTCGCTGTGCAGGGGCCGGTAGGGCACTTGAAAAAGTTCGGCTGCGGTTTTGCGTAAAGTTTCGATGAGTTGCTCCGTACGCTGCTCGTGCGGGGCGAGTGCATCCAGCAAACGCGATTTGACATTTTCGTTCAATCCTGCTTGCTTGTGCTCGAAAAAATCGGGAATCGACTCGGCCCAAGCGTCCTGCACACGGGACTTGGTGGACTTTCCATAGCCTTTAAACCGAGACCCTTGATTCATCACCTCTTTCAGAAAGGCCTTACTCTCTTCCCGCAAGGCTTGGGCATGGCCTTCGATAAATACTGTCATTCGTTTCTTATCGCCCTCCAGAATGTCCTGGATGATTGTCCTGTCCTGATCGGCCTGCTGCAAGCTTTTTTCGAAGATCAAAAACCTTTCTTCGAGCGTTTTCTCCGGAAGATGGAGGGCCTGCAGGGATATCCGTACACCCATCAAGGCGGCTTCCGCGGCATCCGCTGCCCGCCGCGAAATGGCCTCGCACAGTACGGCGAATTTCTCTCTAACGAGAAAATCGATGAGATGCGTTTCCAGTTCCGCAACACCGCTTTCTACCCACTCTTCTTTGTTCTGCTTAACTTTGGCTTCCATTCTCCGACGGGCCGAGATACAGAAGATGGGGATATCTTCGTCAATCTCCAGATGTTCTATCAGTATCTTTCTGAAAAAGGACAGAGCCTGATCGCATTCGTCCGCATGCAGGTAATCAACCTTATTCAGAACGAAAAACAGCCGCGGCACTTTTTGCCGGACTTGCCGGAGAAAATCCAGTTCCACATCCGTTATTGGCGGGTCAGCCGAAATGAGAAATAGTGCGGCATCGCATTGCTGCAAAAAATTCAAAGTAACCTGAGTGTTGTGCCGGTATGTCGAGCCGATGCCCGGCGTATCGATAAGTACAACCCCTTTGGAAAGAATCGAGGCCGGTAATACCACCTCGACTTCGGTGACGCCGAGTCTGTTTCTCGGATTACCTTCCTCAGTCACGTACTTGACCAGAAAGGCAGTTCAGTCGCTCGTCGATGCGCCGCTAAATTCTTCCACCCTTCGATTATCACTGTAATGAACCCTAATCGTCGAAGCGCTTCCGAAATGGATAAACGTGGGAACGGCGGTCAGGGGAATGACGGATACCGGCAGAATCGGCTCTGAGATTAAGGCGTTCAACAAGGTGCTTTTGCCCCGTTTGAACTGCCCTATCACTGCCAGGTGGAACCTTCTGTCCATCAGGCGGTTTTTCAAAGCAGACAGCTTTTTGGCTTCGTGTTCAAAGTCCCGGCCCAAACCGGAAACCAGACTTATGCCTTTATTCAGTAGGGAAAATAGTCAATCGTTTGACAATTCCAAATTACGTTTGCCGTTAATGTGGTAGGACATACCCCTTCCTTGGAAATTTAGTTCCGACGGTTCAATGAACGTTAACTTTGAATAATACGGAAAAGAATCGGTGGGAAGAAGGTAATAAAGAAGTCTCGTTGCTGGTAGGGCCAATTTGCCTAACTCCCACCGGATTTTTCTTTGGTAGGAGTCATCAGCAAAAAATGCGGTTAATGGGGGACTCCATCCCCAGCAATTTTGTACGTTAGAATACTAATTCTATATGTCATTTTCAAGAATATTTCAGCGATCGGGTGGAGTAATAATGTTTGGGCTAAACTTTTCAACTACATTTAATATCATGGATAATATAGACACATTACAAGTGTCTATTTTCACTCATAAAGAGATACAATAATGATATCTCAAAAATTATTGCCTCCTTGATTCCTGAAATCTCTTGCCATGATCTCATCATAAACAATTTGATAGATATTAAACTCGAACTGTAAATATCAAGTCGAGATCGTTTTTAAGATATCCATTTGGCACCTCAGACCTGGTATCTTTTGGGATACAATGAGAGCATCTCTTAAAAATCGGCGTTTCAAAACTTGATATTTTTTATTGAAAAAAGATGCCGCACGAATTTTTTGGACATGATAGCAGATCACATAGTAACTTCTCAATAAGTTCTGGTGTATGAAATAATCATATTGGCGTGGCTCCATAATTTAACGTCTCGGAATTTCTACAACTTCTTGAAAATACAGGTTTATTAATGGTAACCTGTTTATGCCTTCAGAATGGAATGCTGGAATGTTGGAATATTGGGGATAAAGGCGGAAATAAAACATTTTAATTGTAAAAAACTCCTTCAAACCCATCATTCCATTACAGGGGCATTGCTGACCATGCCTTGAGATTTGGTGAATGTTGGTTAGCTTCTGAATTTTCTTTTGACTCTTGCAAGGCCAATTAGCCCAATTTCAATGAGAAGCAGGAGCGCTATAAAGGTCTGTCTTTTGATAACGCCTTTGTTCTCATATACTTTTTAACCATAAGAAGGAGTGGTATCTTGTCCTCTAGCAGATAAAAGATCCCGATAAGCATTTGAGATTCTTGAAGAGAATACACCCCCCAGTCGTCTGAGAATGTTAAGGCCTGTATTAGGAAATTTATCAAATATCTTGTTTAACTTCTCTCTTTCGATCTTCAGCACCTTTATATCCGTGGAACAGACACCAGAAGCGGTATATATTCCGGGTTCAACCAAACTCGACCAACCCAATACTTCACCCGGCTCTGACAGACTATAGACTAGAGTGCCTTGGTTTTTTATTATTAGTTTAACAGTCCCCTTTTCCAGAATGTACAAACACTCAGCTTTCTCACCCTGTTTAAATAGCACCGTATCTTTAGTATAGTTTTTTTCAGAGCAAATATTGATTATCTCTTCCATTACATTAAAATCAATTCCCTCGAAAAGGCTTGTTTTTTTTATGATCATTTCTCTGCCTCCTTTCTGAGAAGATCAGCACATCACGAACGAAAAAAGTCCACCACGTGTTTGCGCCCTTCACTGCCGGGTTATGGGCAAGAGAAAGGTGACTCTTGCCCATCATTACTTAACCGACCGATTTTACATTAATTTAGATGTATTAAAAAACCAGTTAAATTCTTCATGAGAAATCCGGGTTAGCCTCTCAGAATGCTTAATCACTTTGTACCGCTCAATAACAATGAGAACCCCCTTTACTAGAACAGGCCGTAGGGTTTGCCCGTCTTGAGATTCACGTCCACCTTCTGGAAGGCCGGGCTGGAGCTGGTGCCGGGCATCAGGGAAATGGTGCCGGTGCACGGGCAGATGTACTTGGCGCCGCTGTAAAGCAGGAAATCCCGGACCGCCAGAGGCCAGCCCTTGGGCACGCCCTTTACCTTGGGATCGTGAGTTAGGCTCAGGTGCGTCTTCACCATCATCACGTGATAATCTTGGAACTGGGGATCGGCTTCGAATTTCTTCGCCTTGGCCTCCGCCTCGGTCGTATAAACCACCCCGTCGGCGCCGTAGACTTTCGTGGCGATGGTTTCAATCTTCTCACGTAGCGGCATCTCCATGGGATAGAGGAACTTGAAGTCCACCTTCTCTTTGCAGGCGTCGATCACCGCGTCGGCCAGCTCCTCGCCGCCCGCGCCGCCATAGCGCCAGTAGTTGCCCTCCGCGGCCCGGACCCCTTCGGCTTCGGCACACCGTTTGACCATCTTGACCTCTTCATCGGTGTCGGTGGGGAAGCGGTTGATGGAAACCACCGGCTTGATTCCGGACTGCTTGACGATGTTGATGTTGTGGACCAGGTTCTTGAGGCCGTCCTCCAGCCAGGCCAGGGTCTGGGGGGTGGAGGTTTGGTATTCATCGGGGATAGGTTTCCCCGGCGGGACGGGCAGGGCCCCGGCGTTGACCCCGTGGTGCTTCAGGGCCCGGATGCTGGAGGTGAGCACCGCCACATTGGGTTTGAGCCCGCTCTCCCGGCACTTGATGTTCCAGAACTTCTCAAAGCCCAGGTCGCAGCCGAAGCCGGACTCGGTGACGTGGTAGTCGAAGAGCTTCAGGCCGATCTGGTCGGCGACGATGGATGACTGGGCCACGGCGATGTTGCCGAAGGGCCCGGCGTGCACAAAGCAGGGCTGCAATTCCACCGTAGCGCACAGGGTGGGGTTGATGGAGGGCAGCATCCAGGCGGTCATGGCCCCGCCGCACCCCAGGTCCTCGGTGGTGATGGGGTTGCCCTTCTTGTCATAGGCCACGGTGATCTCGCCCAACCTTTTACGCAAATTCGGCAGGTCGCTGAACATGGAGAGGATGGCCATCACTTCCGAAGCTACCGCGATGCAGAAGCTGGAGTCCATCTCAAAGCCGTCCATCTTGGTGCCCCGGCCGATGGTGATGTTGCGCAGCGCCTGGGCGCACAGGTCAAAGCACCATTTCATCTCCACATTTTTGGGGTCGATGTTCAGCCGTTTCATGCCGATCTTGGCCAGTTGCTCGTCGTCGTAGTTGAACTCGTGCTGCAGCCGCGAGGTGAGCGCCACCATGGCCAGGTTGTTGGCGATCATGATATTGTTGATGTCCCCGGTGAGGCCCAGGGAAAAATCGGACATGGGAATCAATAGTGCGATGCCGCTGCCGGCCGCGGTGCCCTTGATGTTCATGGTGGGGCCGCCGGAGGGTTGCCGGATGCAACCGCCGACGTTCACGCCCCGATAGGCCAGGCCTTCAATCAGGCCCATGCTGGTCACGGTCTTACCTTCCCCCAGGGGGGTGGGGGTGATGGCGGTGACATCGATGTAATAGCCGTCCTTCTCGTCCTTCAAGCGCTCCAGAACCTTCATGTATTCCACCCGGCCGATTTTCCGGCCCATCGGGATGCGCTCTTCTGGCAAGATGCCGATCTTGTCGCACTGCCGGTTAAAATCCAGTTCCTCTTCGGCGAGCTCTCCAATCTGCCAGTCTTCCTGTTTGGTGGGGTCATATTTTGCCATAATACTATTCCTCCTCTATTAAAGTTAACAGATACGGGAACCCGCTGTCAGATTTTTACGTCCGGTTCCCATTACTTAATTGCACAGGGTTTTAAACCCTATACAGGTCATCTGAGAATCAAGTAAAAGACAGAGAAACTTTGTCGTAGTCAATCTTAGCGATATACCTGCCGTGGAGCTCGAGCTCCTCATCCAACAGCCCTGCTTTCTTGGCCACCTCAGTTATGGGTAGCATCTCTGAATCCTGGGCGATTTCAATATCCGATGGTACTGGTGATCTAATCTATACTGGCATATCAAACCTCCTTGTTTATACTTGTTTATAATTCCAATACTCTCAGCCTCCGCCATTCCTCAAAGAATGATAGCGGACTCCGGCCCTTATTCTATATAGAGATTACAGGAGATAATTGATAAGAAGTCGCTTTATGAAAGCGGATGAAGCGAAAAGATCTAATTGTGTAGCGCTTTCAAATAACCGCAGAATATGGAACCCCACTGTAACCCGTCAAGATTACTAGATAATAAGTGAGATTGAACAACAGAAATATCAACGCCGGAGAAAAACAACTTGCTAATTGCAGGAATAGGTATTTTGAAAATGAAGATAAGAGGATAATAAAACTAATATCTGTGAGTTATAGGCTTAGTTTTCAGGACCATGGATTTCCTGCCATGATATTCTAACCTCCCAACAGTAAGGATTATCCTTCTGTTAGGAGCGAGGCAGGCACATTTTGAGGAGTTTCTTCATAGGGTAACCTTTTGAACGAAAACTTGAGAATTGTGGCAAACCCTTTTTTGAAAAACTTAGATTAAAACAATATTTTCTTTATTTTTTTTGTTCCCTTTTGTCAATGAGGGGATGGGCTCATTTTTATAGGGGAATATCCCTAGAAGATAGGGATTTATCCCAAACTATGGTTTTAACTAACTTCCGTTAATGCCGAGTATTGAACGTATGGCTGAAAATGTTTTAACTTCGTGCCTGAACCTTTAATTTTCGAAAAGTATAGGTTTATGGCCAAAATCATAAAAATTACAGATCTCTTGCCATGGAGAAGTGTTTTCTCTTGACAGGGGCCTTTTAATGGGTGCCATCATCACAGATTAAAGCATTTCAATTTTCAGGACATATATCATTTCTTACAAAATTGCAAAAATCAGACTTTTTCGACTATCTCAGCAATTATCATAAGTCTTAGACTTAAGGGTATGACCACATAATATGGCTTTCTCCGCCCTCAAAACAGAGCTTCCAGTGGGAGTATTATATGCTGAAATAATTTGAAACTTATCTATTTAATGATTATATTTATATCGTGAATTCAAAACTATAAAAAAAGCCGAGCAAATAACAAATCTATTGAAATTTATGCCTGTGTACCGATCTATTGAAATTTATGCCTGTGTACCGATGAATAACAGATACTCAATAGTAAAATGCTTGAAATACGGGGCTATCGGCCAGACTAAAGCCAAATATGTGGATGTCATGGCTGAGGCCCAACAACTGCCGATTCAGCTTCAACCGGCAGTTTGGAGTAAATATCTAAAATATAAATCGCGCTGTGGACTTTCTTTTAAAAAAATTAATCCGGGATGTAACCTGGTTTTACGATCAATATTACAGAGGGGATCCTTATGTTAAATGTCTCCATTTGGTTTTTCTTGAAGAGATGTACAATCCGGAACGATTTAAGAACACGGCGGATCTACCGACAGAGAGAGTTGCTTTTCTGACCGAAGTACAGGAAATAGTTAATAAGACAATTTGTTAAGTGCTTGAATAGAAACAGTCTGTTGCAGGGTTAATGCACGATACCTCGCATGAAGCTTCAATTCTCTAAAAGTGGAGGTTTAAACCGAAATCAAACCTTTGATCTCTTGCCTTATGTTGTGAGTAGCCATAACCCATTGAATAAATGGCATTATCTGAC